>CAMELE010000005.1 GCA_945923475.1 uncultured Mollicutes bacterium | reverse complement strand
AACATAATTTAAGGTTTATTTAAGGAAAAGAAATTATGATCAAAATATATAAAAAATACCTCCAAAGTAGACTCTATAATCTCGAGGTCGCGAATCCCCATGGGGATTGTTATTTCTTTTAATTATTTTATTTGTCTACTTTAGAGATATCATATCAAAGGATAATGTCAAAAAGATATATAATATCAAAAAATTTAAATAAAGAATTAAGATATTCTAAAAATTATCAAAAGATAAAAGCTAAATGGAGAAAATATAAAGATAGATTATTAAATCTAAGAGATGACCATATAAATAGAATCATTACGGATATCATCTTGTTAAGACCCAATAAAATATGTGTTGAGACTCTTGATGTTAATTCTATGAAAAAGAAAGAAAAGGGTAAAAGAAAAACAATAGCCCAAGGAATACAAGAAAATCCATTTAGGAAGTTTATAAAAACGTTAGAGGAAAGAGTAATAAAAAGAGGAATACATATTATCTATGCAGATAAATGGTATCCCTCTAGTAAGAAATGTAATAGATGTGGTTATATAAAAGAAGATTTAAAGCTTAGTTATAGAGTATTTGCGTGTCCTAATTGTAGTTTAAAGATAAATAGAGATTATAATGCGGCAATTAATTTAAACAATTATTTAAAATAAAACAAAAAAATACGCATACGTTCGTGCGGAATTAACGCCTTAGGAGAGTAAATACCAACTGTTTTATTGCAAAATAGGGCTCGTTGAATAAGGAAACAAACAAAAAAACTATAGTATTATAGATTTTTATAGGTTTTGTTGAACGGAATTAAACGATTGTATTTATAGCTACGATATAAATGTTGAAAATATTAAATAAAAATGATAATATAAAACTACCATAAAGAGAAGGCGAGAGACAAGCTCTGTGACCCTTCAGCAACCTTTTAAGTTAGGTGCTAATGCTTGGATGATGGGAGACTATAAATTAATTAATGAACTCTCATCATGACGATGGGAGTTTTCTTTTTATGGCAAAAAACATAAGGAGGAAATAAAAAATGTTTAAATTAAGAGAATATGTTGATGGAATGGAGGATTTTATGAAGGTAAGCCTTAGATATTACGACGAATTCTTTGTGCGTGATTTTGCATCTAAGGTTGAGCTTAAGGAGTTTTTAATTAATGAGCACCCTGAGTGGCTAGAACTAACAGTTGAAAAGCTTACAGTTACTCAAACAATGATTATTGTTTTTGTAAAGTAATATCACTCTTAAATCGATGTATTATGCTTGAGTATAATAAGAAAAAAATGTAAAATATAACTAAAGAAAAGAGGTTTTGTATATGGAAATTACAAATAACATTAAATATATAGGTTGTGATGACACGGATTTAGATTTATTTGAAAGCCAGTACAAGGTACCAAATGGCGTTTCATATAATTCCTATTTGATTTTAGATGAAAAGGTTGCGGTTTTAGACACAATAGATCATAGAAAGTCTGAGGAATGGTTTAAAAATTTAGAAAGCAATCTAAATGGTAGAAATGTTGATTATTTAATAGTATCTCATCTTGAGCCAGACCACAGTGCTAATATAAAAGCTCTATGTGATAAATATCCTAATGCTAAACTAGTTTTATCTAAAAAAGCATTAGATATGCTACCACAGTTCTTTCAAATTGCCAATTTAGATTCACGAGCTATTGTAGTTAAAGAGGGAGATACCTTATGCTTAGGGGAACACACATTAACATTTATAATGGCTCCAATGGTTCACTGGCCTGAGGTTATGGTTGAATACGAAAGTAAAGAAAAAATATTATTCTCAGCAGATGGATTTGGTAAATTCGGTGCATTATCATGTGATGAGCCTTGGGTAGATGAAGCTAGAAGATATTATATTAATATTGTTGGTAAATATGGTGGACCAGTGGCTGCACTTTTAAAGAAAGCTCAAGGCTTAGATATAAAAATGATATGTCCACTTCATGGTCCAATTCTTAAGGAAAATTTAGGGTATTATTTAGACCTATATTCTAAATGGGCAACATATACACCAGAATGTGATGGGGTACTTGTAGTATCCGCTTCAATTCATGGATATACGAAGGACATAGCTTTAAATTTCTATAATGAGCTTAAGAATAATAATGTTAACGCAAAATTCATTGATATTACAAGATGTGATATGTCATCAGCTGTTGCGCTTGCATTTAAGTACTCAAAAATGGTTTTGGCTTGCTCAACCTATGATGGTAAGATGTTTTCACCAATGGAGGATTTTTTGAATAGACTTTCAAGCAAATGTTATCAAAAAAGAACTGTTGGCTTAATTGAAAATGGAACGTGGGCACCAATGGCTAAAAAATGTATGATTGATTTATTAGGTAATATGAAGGATGTTACTATATTAGATCAAGCAGTTACAGTAAAAACAACATTAAACGATGAATCAAAAGGTGCTCTTATAGCTCTTTTAGATTCTATTAAAAATAGTTAAATTTAATATGACTACAATCCTGTAAGGCTTAAAGCTTTGCAGGATTTTATTATGTTAATCAAAATAAAGCTATGGTTGTAGTTAATAGTGCCATTATTATGACCTATTATGAAATAGGTACTATCATTAACCGAAGAACGGTTTGGGGAAATAAATATATTGAAAGATTATTTGATTGAATCTGACGTTGATAAAAATTATGAATCTAATGTAATTAATCACAATTCAAAATGATATTTTCGAAATAAAAATATAGGTCTATTTCGAAAAAAAGAAAATATATTGTTTTTTCGAAGTTTAAATGATATAATAATGATGAATGAAGGTGAAAAAATGAAAGTGATCGAACGAAAATACTTAAGTGAATTAATTGAATATATAGGCACACCGGATATTAAAGTCATAACAGGTGTTAGACGATCTGGTAAATCTAAATTGTTGGAGTCATTTTATGAGTATCTTATTACAAATTATCATGATTCAAATGTTATCTATATAGATTTTAACAAGTTGGAATTTGAAGATTATTTAGAATACCATAAGCTATATGAATTTATTAAATCAAAATTTGAAGTAGACAAAAATAATTTTGTACTAATAGATGAAGTTCAAAATTGTGTTAATTTTGAAAAAACTATTAATAGCTTATATTCAGAAGGTAATCATGACATTTACTTGACAGGATCAAATGCATTTTTATTAAGTAGTGATTTAGCAACATTGTTTACTGGTAGAACTATTGAAATAAAAATAACACCATTTTCTTATTCAGAGTATATGGAGTATTTTAATTTAAAAAATAAAATAGAGTGTTTTGATAAATATGTGTTAGAAGGAGGCTTAGCTGGTTCATATTTATATCCTACTGAAAAAGGTAAATATGATTATATTGCCAATGTATATGAAACCATAATAGAAAGGGATTTAGTTAAAAGAAAGAAAATACGTAACATGGTACTTTTAAAGAAAATTGCCTCATTTCTTATGGATAATATATCAAATATAACTTCTATTAATAATGTTACAAAAACTTTAAATAATAAATTGATGAAAATAAATGATAAAACGGTTGGCTCTTATATAGAAAACTTATGTCAAGCTTATTTATTTTATAAAATTACTAGATACGATATTAAAGGGAAAAAATATTTAGCATCTTCTGAAAAATACTATTTAAGTGATCATGCTTTTAAATATGCTTTACTTGGAAAAAAAGATATGAATTATGGAAGAGTATATGAAAATATGGTTGCATTAGAACTTCTAAGAAGAGGATATGAAGTGTATGTTGGAGTTTTATATCAAAAAGAAATTGATTTTGTAGCAATTAAAAGAAACGAGAAAATATATATTCAAGTTTCTGATGATATAAGCAATCAAGATACATTTGATAGAGAAATAGAATCATTGTTGAAAATAAAAGATGCCTATCCTAAAATTTTAATTGCAAGAACTAAACATCCGGAATATTCGCATGAGGGTATAAAAATAATTGATATCGGAGAATGGCTTGCAACTATAGAATAGTTAATAACTAAATTAGAATTAATTGAATGGATGGAGGAAAGTTATCCATCTTAAAACTATATATGATGTAACTAGTGATGCTATATCAGTTACTTTACTAATTATTGATCAAAAATATTTATCTTCAAATGAGAAAAAGTGTATAATGTAATGAAACAAAATTATTCATATAATAGATTGGAATTAGAACAGTTGAGTGGTTTTGCTAAAGATACATTAATTAGAATTTTAAATTCTTCAGTTGAAAAAGGTGTTATTGAAAAGAATGGTAAAGCAAGAGCCACATTTTAAGATTTATGAAGCGAAGATAGTTTTTCTTAGATTTAAATATTCAAAGCAAAATAAAATATTATAAGATCAATTGTTATGTTACACTGGAATTTTTTTGAGGAAACTTTATTGCATTTCGTTAATGTCTAACATATAATTAAAAACAACTAACAGTTTTATTTACTATAATAATCATAATATACACTTTGAATTAGAAAGTAAACCTACGCCCTTGTTATATGAGGCGAATGGACTTTTATTGATTCTAATGATATTTCAAAGGAATATCAAGAAAAACCAGAGTAAAAAGAGGATTATTTAAACGAGATAATATTATATATAATGCTGATAGTGTAGGGGCATATAATATAATGAGAAAATATAAAATAAGAAATAAAATAAATATTCCTATGATAAATAAAGGACTATCAAATCCTAAAAAATATGTATCTGTGTAACTAGTTATACTAGTAGCAGTATTGGGTTGGGACAGCCCTGATGGTAGTGGTCAATAGACCATGACATCGATGCTCGGTTAATTATTTGCTTATTTAAATGGCCTTTTATATCTTTTCTTGAAATTAATATTGTGGTAAAATAGATTAGCATTTAAACGGAGGGATACCTATGAGTAAAAAGTTTTATTTAACTACAGCAATTGCATATACATCATCTAAGCCTCATATTGGTAATGTATATGAAGCAATATTAGCAGATGCTATATGTCGTTTCAAAAGAAAACAAGGCTACGATGTTTATTTTCAAACAGGTACAGACGAGCATGGTCAAAAGATTCAGGCTAAGGCAGAAAAGGCCGGAGTTTCACCAAAGGAGCATGTTGATCATGTAGCCCTTGAATTAAAATCTGTTTATGATTTAATGAATATCTCATACGATAGATTTATAAGAACTACAGATGAAGACCACGAGAAAATCGTTCAAGATATATTTACTAAGCTATATGAAAAAGGCGATATATATAAAGGATATTATGAAGGACACTACTGTGTAGATTGTGAATCTTATTACATGGAAAAGGATTTAGTAGATGGTAAATGTCCAGATTGTGGAGCACCTGTTAAGCTTACAAAAGAAGAATGCTACTTCATGAAGCTTAAGCCATATCAAGAAAGACTTGTTGAGCATATTAAGTCTCATCCTGAATTCATTCAACCAGAATCAAGAAAAAATGAAATGCTTAACAATTTCTTGAAGGAAGATTTACCAGATTTATGTGTGTCAAGAACATCATTTACATGGGGAGTTAAGGTCCCATTTGATCCTAAGCATGTTGTATATGTATGGATTGATGCTCTTGCAAATTATATCACTGGTCTTGGTTATAATGTTAATGGAGATTCAAGCGAATTATTCAAAAAATATTGGCCAGCAGATATTCATTTAATTGGTAAGGATATTCTAAGATTCCACACAATTTATTGGCCAATTATGCTAATGGCCCTAGACTTACCATTACCTACTCAAGTATTTGGACATCCTTGGATTTTATTTGGTAAGGATAAGATGTCAAAATCAAAGGGAAATGTAATTTATGCTGATGATTTAGTTAAATTATATGGTGTTGATGCAGTTAGATATTATGTACTTCATGAAATTCCGTTTGCTCAAGATGGATCTATTACATACGAATTATTAACTGAAAGATACAATGCGGATTTGGCTAATATTTTAGGAAATCTAGTTTCTCGTACAATGGCTATGACAAGTAAATATTTTGCAGGTCATGTAGAAAATAAAGGTTCATTCTTCCCATATGATGAAGAGCTTAAGGCTGAGCTTGTGAAGATGAAACAAAATACTCAAAAGCATATGGATTCGCTTCATGTTGGTGACGCAATTGAGGATATTATTGTAGCACTACGTAGAGCAAATAAATATATTGATGAGACTGCACCTTGGGTTCTTGCTAAAGATGAAAGCAAGAAGGATGCACTTGAATCTGTATTGTTTAATTTGCTTGAGGCAATAAGAGAGGCTGCGATTTTACTTGAGGCATTTATTCCTGAAACATCTAAAGAAATCTATAAGCAATTAAATGTAGAAAAGGTATCATTTGAAGATTTAGATTTTAATACATATGAAAGTTATACTATTGGTGAGGCTAAGATGCTATTTAAGAGAATAGATATTAAAGATATAATTGCCTCAGTTGAAAAAAATGAAGAACAAGAAGAAAAGAAAGAAGAACCACAAGAGGAATTAATTACTATTGATGACTTTGATAAGGTTCATCTATGTGTTGGAAAAATACTAGAGGCTAAGAAGCATCCTAAGGCTGACAAGCTACTTGTATTTAAGGTAGATATTGGTTCATCAGTAAGACAAATTGTATCTGGTATTGCTAAGTGGTATAATCCAGATGATTTAGTAGGTAAAAAGGTTGTAGTAGTTAAGAACCTAGCTCCTGTTAAATTAAGAGGAGAATTATCTGAAGGTATGTTACTATGTGCTGCAGATAAGGATGATAAGGTATTAGAATTACTAAATGTAGATTCTTTGAATCCGGGGGACGAAATTAGATAATATGAAGTATTCTCGTAAGCAATTTCTAGATGATTTATTTAGAATTGCGATAGTAGTAGTAGCAAATGTAATTTTAGCATTAGCTACTGTATGGTTTTTAGAGCCTGCTCACCTATATGCAGGTGGGGCTACAGGACTAGCTCAGCTTATTGTAAGAATTATAAATAAATGTGGTGGAAGCTTTAATTTAGGTTTAATGATATTCTTAATTAATGTTCCAATAATATTAGTTGGTTGGCGATTTGTATCTCATAGATTTGCACTTTTTTCAGCAGTTGCAATTTTAGTTCAGTGGATTTTTACAGACTATGTTTTTGGTTCTGGTCCGTTTGAAGCTTTAAGTAAGGATATAGAAACAATTAATGGAACAATGTCTAATTATGGTGGAATATTAACCCTTGCAATATTTGGAGGATTACTTGCCGGCTTTGCGTCTGGCCTTGCACTTAAATTTGGTACCTCTACAGGAGGAATTGATGTTTTAGGACAAGTATTTGCTCTTCACAAAGGAATATCAATTGGTATGTTTACATTGATATTTAATGTATTAATTGCTTTTGTTGGTGGTGCATGGCTTCAGGGAAGTCTAATTGTAACTTTATTTACATGCGTAAGACTTATTTTAAACAGTTGGGTAACTGATAAGGTTCATACATCCTATTCTTATACTTCTTTAAATATTTTTACATCACAAGGAGATGCGATAGCTAAGGATATTATGGAAAAGCTTAACCGTGGATGTACAATATTTGAAGGGACAGGTGCTTATACTCACAAGGAGCATACTGAGCTTTATTGTGTATTATCAACCTATGAGCTTGATAAAGCTAAAGCTATTATTATGAAGCATGACCCTAAGGCCTTTATTGTAGTTGCGCCGGTAAAAACGGTTCGGGGTAATTTTATTAAAAAGACTATTGTATAAGTTATTATATAAAAATTAAAAAAAATTGACATTCGATTATTAAGAATATATAATAAAAATGGCAAAACAGTAGCGATACTGTGACGCAAAGCTAAAGGGTCTTATTAAGATAGCCAGTTGCAGGATTTTGTTGCTCTGGCTATTTTTTATTCTATAAGGAGGTTTTAAAATGCGTTATAGAGATACAAAATTAAATATTTTACTTACAATTTTAGTATTCATTGCAGTTGTAATGTTTAATGCATTTTATATTATGGCCTATACAGATAGAATACAAGATTTAACATATGACAATGCAGTTTATGAAACAAGGCTTGATATGATTAGTATAGATGATAATATTATCAAAATGAAATATGAATTTAAGGATAATAACTATACTAATGTACAGTTAGTAAAAAGCCCTAAGGATGGCTTTATAAATGAATTTAGTTCTTTCAATAATGAATTTTATCAAACCTGTATTCGTCAAGCATCAACCATGGAGGCTGATTCATCTGATAAAACATATTATATGTATTTTTTAGATGATAATCGTTTAGGAAAAACAAGTTTATCTAATGTTTTTAGTGTCATAGAGAATGAATACTTCTTATATAACGGTCATGATGGAACAACTATTTATAACAATAGTCTAACAAGCAAGCATTTCTTTACCTATATTAATGCAAATGGAGATCAAGACACTACAAAAATAAAAGATTCAATTGAAAAGCATGAAGCATTTGCGGATATTTTTATAATTAATGGTGAAGAGATAATCGTAACAGGTATTGAATTTGGTGCTAATATGTATTTGAGTAAATTCTATTCTACACAATCATATCAGCATGAAGTAAAAAATCTATATATTATGTGTGGCATCGTTGTAGCCGCTACAGCTATATCTACAATTATTATTATATTAAGTGCATTCTTTGCGGTAAAAAAACAAGATAAGCTTATTGCTATATCTAGATTTTCTGCAAGAAGAAATGACGCACTTATTATTAGAGCTAATCGTAATGGTAAAATATTTGAAATTAACCACGATATAAAGGAATTTGATTCTCATCCGGAAAGGCTAAAGAATATTTATGACTTTACAACTATCGATGGGGAGTCTGGTAAGGATATTGTAAAGAATAGAGATAAAAAGATTTGTGTATTTGATTTAGATGGGAAAAAGAAATACATCGAATTCATAATATTTAGCTATAATTTTACCTACTATTTAATAGGTAGCGATGTGACTAATGATTATTTACTTGTAAATAGATTAAGAGATTTAACCAGTAAAAATGTCGTGACTGATTTACCGAATCAATATTCCTTAATGGAGGATTTTGCACATATAAAATCGCAAGGGTTTAACAAGATAATTACATTCTTTGCGATAAATATATTAGAATATGCTGAAATTAATAAGCTATTTAGTATTAGTGTAATTGATGATATTTGTAGAGTCGTAAGAGATAGAGTTAAAACATATATTGGCGAGGATAATTTACTATATCATATTGAAAAGGATACCTTTGTAGTTGTACTTACATCGACAATAAAGGAAGAAAATACGAAAATTATTGATTATATTAAAAATGCATTGCATGAAACCTTCCCAGTAAAAACTAACACATTGTATGTGAAGTTTAAATATGCTTCATATGAGATAACAGGTGCCGCAAGTTCTATTGATTATAATCGACTTAACGATTGCTTAAGCGCAGCACTAGAGGTAAGTAAGCATTCAATCAATCGTGATTTTATCGTATATGACGCGACTATCCAAAATATGATTGATTACAAGCAAGAGATGCAACTAGATTTAGTAAATGCACTTAAGAATAATGAATTTATGATGTATTATCAGCCTCAATATGATGTTGAGGAGAATAGGATTGCAGGCTTTGAATCATTAATTAGATGGAATAATCCGAAATATATAAAAACATCTCCACAGGTTTATATTGAGCTTGCAGAACAAAACGGATTAATCATTGAAATCGGAAACTTTATAGTAAGAGAGGTATTTAGATGTGCTAAGGTGTTTGAGCAGTATGGTGTACATATTTCAATAAATGTATCTCCTGCACAGCTATTACAAGCCGGATTTACCAACTTCTTGCTTGAGGAGTTTGAAAAAAATGAGCTTAAGCAGGGTACAATTGCTATAGAAATTACTGAAACATTTTTGATGGAAAACTTTGGAGTTATAATTGAAAAGCTAGTATTATTAAGAAATAAAGGATTTTCAATCCACCTAGATGACTTTGGTACTGGATATTCATCATTGCAATATCTAAAAGAATTACCAATTGATACAATTAAAACAGATAAAGATTTTATTAAAAACTTAGAAAACGATAAGAGTTCTCAAATAATTATGAAGGGAATAATTTCTTTAGCTAAATCAGTTGATTTAAAGGTTATATCTGAGGGTGTAGAGACAAAGGGCCAAGCTGATATCTTAAGAAGGGCTGGTACAGATTATTTCCAAGGATATTTAATTAGTAAGGCTGTTCCAATGGATCAGGCGATTGATATGATAAAAAATGGGGTTGATATATATGGAAAGAAGGCGAAATAGTCAATGAATATGATTTTAGCATCTAAAGCATTTAATTTAGTAATTACAATAGCTATTATTTTATTAATGCTAGTATTAATATTCTTTATGATTAAATTAATACTTAAAAATGAAAAGAAATATCGTGATGAAAAATATTCTTTATCACTTAATATGATTCCTCAAAACGAGATTAAACAGTTAATTGAAAATCATATTATCCGTATCGGTGCATTTGGCTCATTTACATTAATGCTAATTGATATTGACGATTTTACTGGATTAAACAAACTATATGGCGAGCAAAAATGTAGTGATATGCTACTTGAATATGTTCATAGAATTGATGTTTGCTTTCAAAATGCGGTTATATCAAACATTGGCAAGGATAAAATTTTAGTTCTTGTCAAGAATGATTTGGATCTTCGTCAGCTTGATGAGTTAGCGCAGGATTTGATGTATTCATTGCGTCAGCCTTATGTTATTGGGCATCAGCATGATGTATCCATTAGTGCTTCAGTTGCAATAGCACTATATCCTACATGTGGTTCAACATATAAAGAGCTTCTTCGTTCACTTGAGCTTACTAATTATGTGTTAAAGCGTAATGGCGGTAATAATTACATGATTTATAGTAGTGATATTGATCAAAATGAAAATACTAATATGGAATTCTATAAGGAAATTCGTGATGCAATCGATAATGGAGAATTTACATTGTTCTATCAGCCAATTGTAAATGTTGGAGAAAAGAAGCTTTTTGGCTTTGAAACATTCTTAAGATGGAATCACCCGCAGCAAGGAGTGCTTGCGCCAAACAAGTTTATTCATCTACTAGAGGCATCAGGAGATATTAGCTATATTACCAAGTGGGGCCTTGAACAGATATTTGATAAGATTGAGGAAATTCAATCAAAAATTGGTGCCAACGACCTTGTTATTACTAATAACATATCGGTTAAGCAACTTATGAACGATAAGATTGTAGATGACTTTAGAAAGGTTTTAAGATCTCATAGTAAGATTAATCCAAAGAAGATTGCACTTGAAATTGGTGAATATTCTACATTTGAGAAGATGGATGTTGTTAAGGTTAATCTCTTAAGACTTAGAGATTTAGGATTTAGAATAAGTGTTGATGGATTAGGACTTGATTATTCAACTCTATCACAAATTGAAAAGGCACCGCTTGATATTATTAAGCTTGATTCAAGCTTCCTTAAGGACATTAACAATAATTTCATGCAAGAGAAGTTCGTACAAATGCTTGCGGAATCTGCATTACAAATGGATAGAATTGTTATTGCTGAAGGTGTGGAAACATTTGAGCATACCGAATATATTTGTAAAAATGCAGTTCAATATGCTCAAGGATATTATTTTTCAAAGCCATTCCCAAGTGAACTTGTTTATGAATATATAGTTTCTAAGGATTATATCCAAAGAATTGAAAAAAACAGTAATGATATCCCAACACTAATAGATACTATAAAAAATGACAATAAAAAACTAGATAATACTATAGATGTTGAAAAATTAGAGATATCTAACAATCAAAATGATGAATCTACAGATAATTAATTAAAATTTGTAAAAAATGTCGAATTTGGTGATTTTGTAAAAAAAAATTAAAAAAAATTCTTGACAAAGATATTTAATATTGTAAAATAAGAATGAGCAAAAAGCTCTTATAATAGTGTTAAAGGCAAAACTAGAGTAATCTAGCGACGCAAAGCTATAGGGTCTTAAGAAAGATAGCCAGTTGTCAGTATTTATATATTGGCAACTTTTTATTTGCTAAAATCTTAGGAGGTGATGAGTATCGATGAAGAAGGTGCGCGGTGAGCGTGTCAAAGGTCTTTATGGTCGTAAGAAAAAAACAATTATTAGTGTTACATGTATCTTAGGTATATTATGTGCAGTCATCATTATTGTTACGTTCTATGGACAAAATGTAGGTACATTCTCAATCAAGCTTGGGGATGATTTAAAGAATCGTTCGATATTTCTATCAACAGATCCTGAATTTAATTGGTATAATTCAAGATTAGAGGCTGACCCACTAAATGATGCTAATCTTGGGAACCTACCATTTATTTTGGAAAAAGAATGTAAAAGAACCAATGGTACATATATAAGTAAAAATAGGGATTATATAGGCTATACATTTTACCTTAAAAATCTTGGTATTGAAACAGTGAGTGTATCGCAGATATGTCGTATATCTGGATATGAGAAAACAGAGGAATGCGATATATCAGATGCATCATGGTTTTGGTATTTTGAGGATGATGAAGAAAATGGAACTGTATATAAAAGAGATGATAAAAATGGTGGTACTGATTACTGGGATGAATATCCTCAGTATCCAAAAACTACAGCTTTTATAGAGGATGATGTTGTATATAATAAAAACCTTATTGATTTAAAACCTGGAGATGTAAAAAAAATAACCTTGATTACTTGGATTGAAGCTGCTGATCCTGATATGACAGACTATATTGCAGATCAAAAGATTAGATATGAATTATCATTTGCAGTATATGATGAGGAGCAGTAGTTATGAGAAGTAAACTTGTCTTATCTACGGTAGCTATTATATTACTAGTGCTTACAGTGCTATCGTCTACGTTTGCAGCATATTACAATGGCCTTACAGCTTATGTTGGAGGTGCTGATATAACATTGAGTTCTGACAATTATACTTCGATGTCAATTGACGGAGTTAATTTTAGTGAAAGATTAACAGCAAAAGATGTATATAAGGGTATAATTGCTCGCTTCAAGGGATATACATTTAATGATCAAGGTAACTTCTTAGATGGCACAAAAGAAATAGAGGCTACATCAGAATTAATTGAGCAAGAAATTAAAAAGATCACATTAAGTCCAGTTACAACGACTGATGGTAAATCATTTCAAAATGTTTCATTTAATGGTGCTGTTGAGGATGTTAGTGTTAAAAGAGGTAAATTTATAAGCTTTGATTTATATTTTAAGTCAAATGTTGATCGTAAATTTGATTTGTACTTTAATACCGATGCTAATAATTATGATTTAGATAAAAATACAGTAAAAATTACTGCAGATGACGTTAATGTTAATAATGCAAATTTCTCATTAAATCATAGCTATAATACTTATGATGAGTTTGGAAATAAGGTTATTCATAACAAAGATGATGAATTAAAGATTAATCCATCTGATGCAGTGAGATTTTCTACAGTTGTTGGTGAAAAAACCAAAATCTATGAGCCAAACATTGGTCTTGGCTCTGTGTCTACCAAATTAAATAGTGACGCATTTGATGGTGAATATAGAGCTTATGCATCAAGATTCGATGAAAATAAGAACGCAGCCGTTTCCTATAGTAAAAATGGAGGCGCAACGTATGAGTCTTATTCATATAACCAAATGCCAGTTACATATCAAGGATTTGATAGTGTGGACGCGCTTACGATTGTTGGATTCGAACATAAAGATCAAATAAAGACAGTGAATTTTAATTTCTGGCTTGAGGGCTGGGATGCAGATTGCTTCGAACCAATCGTTGGTAAGCAAATCAGAATTTCTTTATCCTTTAGAGGTATGGAAGGTATATCAAGCTATACGATTAACTATCATGATGGGGATATGGTTAAGAGTGTAGAGTATTTGAAAAGTAATCTTTTAGATACTATTCCAAGAGAAATATTATATAAAGAAGAAAGTAAATTCTTAGGATGGTATTTAGAGGATAACGAAACGGAATTTGATTTTAAACCTTTAGAGTATGTGGATCAAGTTCTAGATGTATATGCCAAATGGCAAAATAATTAAAAAATAGAGGAGAAAAAACAAAATGAAAAAAAGTATTAGAAGAAAATTAATTATGTCAGCTGTAGCAGTAGGAGCTGCAGCATTAGCTACAACATCATCAACATATGCATGGTTTGTATCAAATACAACAGTAAAGACAGGAGAAGTAACAGGTAATGTATCTGCATCAAATGCTAACTTGTCTATTTCTGCAACAGAAAATGGAGTATATGGGTTAACAGCAACACCTACATTTAAGGATGGTAATTCAACTCTTAAGCCAATTACAAAGAATGAAAGTAGTGGTGATTTTGGTAAATATGTCAATATTTCAGGTGGAGAAGAAACATCAGGATTTGTTGAATTTGATTTATGGTTTAATGTTAGTGGTCTTGATACAACTAATTTCAATTATACTTTAAATATAGCAAGTGCAACATCAGCAGACACTACACAAGCAGATGATGGTTATCATACTGCTTTAGTGGATGTAGTAGCTGCTGGTACTTACACAAAAATTGAAAAAGGACAAAAATATAAAGAAGATGTAACAAAATCAATGGTATTATCATATGTTACTGGAGATGATAATGCTTCAAGTTCATCAACAACAGTAAATAATCCATTTAATAATGCAGCTGCTAAATATGATGCAATAGCATATTACAATGCAGTTGTTGGTTCGAATGTAGCTAAAGCATCAACTGCTAATTTTGGTACAGCATTAAATAATCTAACTTCAGATGTTGTGATTAGAAACATTACTGCTGATGGTAAAGTTAAGGTTACATTCCAAATTTGGCTTGATGGTGCAGATGATGCTTGTTTTGATGGAGTTGCATCTCATACATGGGAAGCTTCATTCGACTTTAAACTTGTATCAACATCAAAATCTAAAGCATAATAAGTATACAACTATTATAATGAAAGGAGCATACCATGGAATATTTTATTAAAAAGATGTGGATGTCGGTAATACTAAGCATACTTGTATTAGCTACTACAGTGACTTCTACATATGCTTGGTATGCGATGCATAGAACTAATAATGTTGAAGAGTTTTCATTTAATATCAACGGTGGAGCATCCTTAAAAATCTCCACCGATGGTATTCATTTTTATGATAGCTTAAGTGACTTAGATGTAAAAAAGGCTGTTCTAAATAAAAGAGGTATTAGTGCATCAGGTTTAGATGAAAAAAGCATTGATAAATTATTTAATATCAATTTAAAGCCTATTACTCCAAAGGATTATAATGTATTATCCTCAGGGTTTGAAGGAATCGAAGGAACATTCGTAAATGATTATGAATACATATCATTTGATTTTTATCTTGCGACTAACACTTTAGCAACAGCTGATGGAAGTTTATCTGTAAATTTTACAAATAGTATTACATTAGATTCAAGTGATTCATACATTTCTACATCAATACTAGATTTTAATAATTCCCAATTTCCATTTGAAAAGGAAAGTATGTCTTCAAATATTCGTATTAACGCAAAAAATGCGATGAGATTGGGATTAGAAAGCTATGATGTAACAGATATTGGAGCTAAATCTTCAAAAACTACTCCCATATCGACTATTTATGACTTTGGTGGTAGCGCTCCTAATGTTAATGATGGCTTATATAATTTTGGTGGAATAAATGCTTCATATAATATGGCACTTGATGTGTATAATAGAATGATGGATAAGCCTCTTACACTTCCTGAAAATGATCGAAATGATGTTTTTTTGGATTCAAATACAATTATTTCGGAAACTGAAGGCTTCACAAGTGGTAAAATGAAAAAATTTACTGCATATTTGTGGCTTGAGGGTTGGGATGCCGATTGCGTTACAGAGCTTTCAGGAAGTACATTTAGCTTTGGCTTAGAAATGGAAACAATTATAAAACAATAGCGTTTTTTTAAAAACGCTATCTTATGTTAATATTTTATTTTATTTTTGTTTGTGATAGAATATTAACATAAGATAAAAAGAGAGGTGCTAGTATGCAAAACGAAATAAAGGAAGAAAAAACTAAAAGAACACCTAAACAAAAGGTATGGTTAGGCGTTAGGATAGCTTTTAATGTTATTTTTTATGCTATTATTTTATTAGTTTTATTATTCTCAATCTCAAATATTCGTGCGAAAAATGAAAAGGATAGAATACCAAACATTTTTGGTATTGGATATTTAAACGTATTGTCTGACTCAATGGAAGGTAATTATGAAGATTCTTTTAAGGCTGGAGATATGATTATTGTAAAAACTGCGTCAGAGGATAGAATTGCTAATCTTAAGGTTGGAGATATTGTAACCTTCTATGACAATAATTTAGCTGCTAACACTGGTGTAAGTACTGCATTAAATACCCATAGAATCGTATATATTGATAAGGAAGCTAACCTTTTCTATACAGTTGGCGATAAGGCTATGAAGGAAAGTAATGGTTTTGATATATCAATTTTGACAAATGATAATTGTTTAAATATATTACAACAAACGTTTGGCTCAGAGGGCTTCCAAGCCTTTGGATCTATCGAGATTAGAGGAATTTATTCTACTAAATGGGAGGGATTTGGTAAGGTTATTCAAACAATTAATAACCATTTTGTTTCTATTATAATTCTTCCAATTGCAGCATTATTGTTATTAGAAATTGCTTACCTAATTTATAATATAATGAAGGTAAGAGAAGAAAAAATAAAGAAAAATTTACAGCCTGAAGCTGATTTAGTTATGACTGATGATGACAAAGAGAAGCTAAAGGCTGAGCTTAGAGCACAATTACTTGCAGAAATGGGTGTAGCTGCACCTGCTGCAAACGAATCTAGTGAAGAGTCTTTAGAAAAGCCAACCAAAGAAGCTTCTGAAGAGACTAAGGATGAGGCAGCAGAAGATACTAGTGCTTTGGATAATGCTCCTGAAGAGCAATCTGTAGAAGAAATTGCTCCTGTAGAGGAAGTTACGGAAGAAGCTGCACCTGTAGAAGAAATTCCAGTTGAAGAAGTTCAAGTTGAGGAACCTCAGACTGAAGAAAAAACTCAAAATGTAGTAGAGAAATCAGTAAAAGAAGAAGCTCCTGCAGAGGTTAAAGAAGAAACTCCTGCAAATGAAGAAAAATCTGACGCAAAGCCTAAGAAGGCTCCTGCAAAGAAAGCTACAACAACAGCTAAAAAGAGCCCAACTTCTACGGCAAAGAAGACTACAACTACTACAAAAAAGGCTTCTACATCTACAACAAAGAAAACGTCTGATACAGCTGCTAAGAAAACTACTAGCAAATCTACAACAGCTGCTAAGAAACCATCTACTTCAACTGCTACAAAAAAGGCTGCCAGTCCAAAGAGTACTACTAAAAAAAGTACAAAGGCTGAATAATTAGTCAATTTACATAAAATATATAAAAGAAGGGAGGACAAAGCATGGCACAGTTTTCGGAATATTATATAAATTTTTTAAAAACAGTTTTAGAAAACATTAAGGAATGGTTCTTAACGCTATTTAGCTTGTTCTCTAAAATCTTTTATTACTATCCTAAAGAGTATTTTAAAAATATAGGTCAACAATGTGTTAACAATCCTGATTTTGGAGTATTAGATTGGGTAGCACTTGTAACAGTATCGTTAGTAAATATAGTATTTATCGTTTTACTTCTTGTAATTATCTTCCAATTTTTAAGGAAATACTTTAGTTTCCGTCGCCGTGAGGTTGATAAGGAAGAATTACTGGATGAAATTGCAACATTAAATGATAAGGTGCTAGATCTTATTGAGGAAAAGAATAAGATTCTTGCGTTAAGAATTAATCAAATTGGTGGGTCTCAAGCGGTGTTAAGGCCTGGAGATAATGGCATGATGCCACGTTCCACTTCTTCAAGTTTACGTGGAAATCGTAAGCAAGAGCGTGATCCAAGCCTATCAAGATTTACAAAGTTGACTCAGGTTGACCAACAATATGAATTAAATTCAGAATTTACAATTATGCCAGCATCAGATATGATAAGCCTACCACAATTAGTTGATAGATTTATCAAATTTAGTGCCTCTCAACTTCATTTGTACTATACAAAAGAAATTGTATCTAGATTTTTTGCTGGTATGGCTACATCAAAGGTTATGATTCTTGAGGGTATTTCTGGTACAGGTAAGACATCTTTACCATATGCAATGGGAAAATTCTTTAATAAAGAAGCTTCAATTATATCAGTTCAACCTTCATGGCGCGACCGTGCAGAACTATTAGGTTATTTAAATGAATTTACCAAAAAGTTTAATGAAACAGATTTCTTAAAGGCTGTATATGAGGCATCATATTCAGATAAACCAAATATAATTGTACTAGATGAAATGAATCTAGCCCGTATTGAGTATTATTTTGCTGAATTCTTATCAGTAATGGAAATGCCAGACATTAATCAATGGAAAATTGACCTAGTACCTGGTAGTGATCCTAATGATCCAAAATATTTAATTAACGGAAAGATATTGATTAAGCAAAATACATGGTTTATTGGTACAGCAAATAAGGATGATTCAACATTTACCATTACAGATAAGGTATATGACCGTGCTGTTCCAATTGCAATTAATAATAAAGCAGAATTGATTGACTGTGATTATACAAATAGTGTCCAAATGTCATTTGATTACTTAGATGAATTATTTAAGAAAGCTCAATCAGAAATTACAATTTCATCTAAGGTTATGGATTCGTTTAGTGTTGTAGATGAATATATCCAAAAGCATTTCAAGATTGCGTTTGGTAACCGTATTATGAAACAAATTAAGCTGTTTGTTCCAGTATATGTTGCGTGTGGATTTAGTGAAGCACAAGGACTTGATTATATGCTTGCAAATAAAATCCTACGTAAATTTGAATCACTAAATTTATCATTCCTACATAATGAACTAGATGGTCTAGTGGAATTACTTAATAAATTATTTGGTAAGAATGCCTTCAAGGTATCAATTGAATATATCGAAGATTTGAAGAAAATGATTTAAGATAGGATGTGAATATATGGCTAATGAAGTTTTAAATCCAACAGAAGATGAGTTAAATGATGAGGCCGTAAAGCAATTCTATGAAGCATTTTATTCTTGCTACGAAGAAGTTAAATCACCATACGGTGATTTTCTTTTTAAAGAATTACAAACTGGTATAAAAACATTATTTAATAAATCAATAAAAGAGACAAAAAGATTTGACCATAGCTTCGTTGAAGTGCTAAAAACTGCATATCCTAGTCTTTTTAAAATATGTAAGGATCCTCGTAAATCTTTAGTATATGACCAAGAGGTTGTACCCATGGAAAAGGCTAAGAAGGTCAATTCAGATTCGATTAGACACTTAGCTAGTCATACTCAGTATATAAAATCAATTAAGGATGAAGAGGTTATTCCATCTAAAATCCTTACAACTTATGCTGATGAATACTTGGGAGTTTATGAAAATAGATTTATTAAAACATTAATTAATAGAGTAAATATTTTCTTAGATAAAAGACTTAAAATATTAGAGGATAACCTTGAATCAATTGAGGCTGATGAGGTTAGATATAAGAATAATTTAAAATTAGATAAAACAAGTATTGATTTAGAAATCAATCTACGTATTTCTAAACAGCTACTTGAAGAAACAAAAAATGCAAAAGAATTATATAATGAAATTAAAGAGATTTCGGATAAATATCGTGGATTAAAATCCTCAGAGCTATATAAAGCAACAGCATTAATGAGTGATATTTTGCCACCAATAATGAAAACTAATGTTATTTTACATAATGCTGATTTCAAAATTGCTTATAATTTGTGGATATTTTTAGAGCACAGCAGGAATATTGGATATGATGTAGAGACTGAACAAAGAAATCATAACGATGATGATGTAATCATTGAGGATTATGATAGGCTTGGAGTTCTTTTAATCAATGATCTCCTTTATCGTCGTGGTGTATCTGGTTATGATTTTTCTGATGGTAGAAAATTTAAAAAGAATATGCGAAATCGTCCACAGAAGGATGAAAATGTAGAATATTCATTGACTCCTGATAATATCCCTTTAGAGCATCAGGAAGTATCTGAATATTTGTTACAAAAAACCGCTGAATATTTTAATGACGTATATAAAGAAGCAAAAGAACAAGGCTTAAGCTATGAAATGTCTGTTAAAAAAGTATACCGTGAAATGCTAAATAGCTTAAATAGCATTTATCCTCAAATGTTTGATGTATCTGAGGAGGATATGCCAAATAATCAGGAAAAGCTAGATGTTTTAAAGAAAAAGCATAAAGTATTAAAGTTAATTAAAGAACAGAAGCAAATTGACTTAAACAAAATGGATCGTGAACAGCTTCGCCTTGAAAATCAAATCAAAGCTCTTGATGCAAAGATTAAGAAGGATGAGGAGAGAAGAAAAGCAAGAGAGAAAAAGGAGCAAGAGCGTCAAGAAAGACTTCGTAAAATGGAACTTGCTCGTGAGCTTAGAGCAAAGAAGGAAGAAGAAGCCAGATTAAGAAGAGAAGAAAGAGAACGCGAGAAAGAACTTAAGGAACAGGAGAAAAAGATAAAAGAGCTAGCGCCTGAGGCTGTAGAGATTAAGGAAGAGGCTATGAACGAAACTCCTTCTCAGATAAAAGAGGATAATTCTTTAGAAACTATAGATGAATCTTCTTCTAAGGAAGAGTCAAAGAATACAGTAAATCCGCAAGAAGAATTTTCTAGTCAAATTTCTAATAATCCTGTTGAATCTAAGAATGAAACTTTAGTAGATACAAAACCTAAAGATCCAAAGACTCAGGTAAGAAAATCCTTACCAAAGAAATCGAATACCAAGTCTAAAGCAGAGGTTATAATGCCATCACCTACTGGCAGGCAGTTTACTGGTGTAAAGCTTGTGCCTAAGAGCCAAAGACCTCCAAGATGGGTTAAAGTAGTAGGAAGAACTATGGATAATTCAAATGCTAATACTTCAAAATCTAAAGCTGCAAAGAAGGCTCAAAAGAAATGAAAGCTGCTAAAATTATAAAACGTAGTGTTACGGTATTACTTGTTGGTATATTAGTATTACTTATAGGCGTTTTGATTACAAACACAGTTGCATTAAGTAAAAACCAACTAAGTTCCTTCTTTGGTTATACTATTTCTTATGTTCCAACTGAATCAATGGAGCCTACAATAAGAGCGGGAGAAACAGTATTAATAAAAAAGGGTGGGTTTGAAAAAACTCAAGTTGGAGATATTATTGTTTACAAAAACAATGAAGAGAATAAATATATAATTCATCGTGTTACAAGGATTTTAGAAGATGGAACGCTTAGGGTTAAAGGTGATAATGAATATACAAACCCATCTGAAGATAATGTAATTATTACAAAAGATAATTATTATGGTAAATACGTAAGGACAGTCAATTTCTTAAATCTTAAAAGCTTAGTAAAGAATAAAAGCTTTATTTTACCTATTTGTATTTTGATATATTTAATTGCGGTGGTTAGTGAGGGTATATCAATTGCTAAAAGGATAAAAGCTAAGAACGAGGAAAAATTAAAAGCCTTAAATAATACTAAAAGTATGGATGATATTAAAGCGGAGCTGCTTGAAGAGATTAAAGCAGAGCTTATGGAAGAAAATAATAAATAATAACGAAGCTTTCTATATACTCAATAATGAGTTATAGAAGGCTTTTTATGTTTAAATATGCCTACAATGATGATATAATTAAAGAAAAAAGAAACGATATAAAGAGGTATGAATTATGTCAATAAACTATTTTAAGCTAGCCTTTAAAAAGGTAAGAGAAAACGATGAAGAAATACATAGAGGATTTGGATTTAAGCATTTATCAGATGTAACAAATTTTTATGTACATGTTAATAATCAATCATATACAGGAAAAACAACGCTATGCCAACAAATTGGTGAAGCTGTCATTATGGCAACAGATATTTTAAAAAAAATCTGTGTCAAGAATGATAATGAAATGGACGATGTTTTATATGAGCAAGAGGAGGATAGGCAGATAGTTTTAATCTCGCATCTTGATCCAGATTTTAAAAAACTATATGGTATTACTGCTGATTCTATAAGACTTGTAACTGATGGTTTTTCACCTAGACTTGCATTTTATGATAAAAGTGGAGTAATAGTTAGCGAAGATTTAGTTCATGGTCATCTATTTTTGTATTTTGTAGGTCAGCTTATATTTGACTATGTATTTTATGAGGATATTCAGGATGTAGTGTTAAAGTTTATTGCTGATTCAAATGCTAAAACCTTTGTTCATGTTTGTGAAGATTTTTATCAAAGGCACAAATATGACGAATCAGATGAATTTGTTTATGAGGACATTGATTTAAAGCAATTTTATAATTATATATCTTTGGGAGATAAGCTTGCTATAATAAAAGCTAATGAAGAAAGGCAAAAAGAAAATAATGCTATGCCAATTAACACATTTAGCTTTAATCATGATGTAGATTTAATTCCAACACTTGGTGATGAATTTGTTATTCCTAATCAACTTCGTTCAGTAGCTAACGCTATTGTTTCTGGGGATTCACTTGCGACATTATTTTATGGTCCTGCTGGTACAGGTAAAACTATGAGCTGTAAAATAATCGCAAGAGATACGAAGCTACCTATTTTAGCTACAATAAATTGTACTGAAAATCTAGACGAGTTTATTCTAGGTAAATATATACCTATTGATGGCAAAATAATATTTAAGGAATCTGAGGTTACTAAAGCGATACGCGAAGGTGGAGCAGTTGTATTTGAGGAAATAAATATGGCAAAGCCTCAGTATTTAGCCTTTTTAAATTCATTATTAGATGATAATGGATTTGTAAGATTAGATAATGGTGAAAAGGTATTAAGGCATAAGGATTTCCGCTTTTTTGCGACTATGAATTACGGTTATTATGGAACACGCGAGCTAAATCAAGCGTTATATAATAGATTCAATGTTATTTGTGAGCTTGAAAAGCTATCCGATGAGGCCATTACTAGAATGCTATGTGCTAGAGTTCCAGAATGTAGAACATTTATCCCTAATATGCTTAAGGTTTATCATCAAATCCAAAACAAAATTATGAAAGAAGAACTAGATATAGTCATTTCACCGCGTAATCTTGAGGCTTGGGCTAAAATGGCAAAATATGAAGGATATATTAAAGCGGCAGATAAAACAATTCTTCCTATTTGTAAAACGGATAAAGTGTTAGAAAATACAATGATGTCTATTATCAAATTATACAAGTGGTAGTTTATGAATAAAAAAGATAGAAATGAATTAAATGCTTTTGTTACAGAACAAAGGAGAATAGAAGAACAAGACTTTGCTGCTACATTTTCAGGAAACTCGATGATAGAGTTGTTCTTTATTCTCGAAAATAATAGCTATACTGATGGTAAAAGTATTGTAATAGATCCTCATACACAAGAGCTTTTCTGTGATGATAGTGCTTGGATAAAAACTATTCATATATTAAAAGATACTGGCTTTTCTCTTGATTTTACTAATAGACAATTAACTTTATCGTGGATAACTAAAGCCTTAAATATTCACGAATCTAGTCATGTTCTTTATACAAATTTTCCATCCATCGCTACCAAAGGAAAACACAGTAAGACCTATACAATGATTTTAGCTACAGTTAGCAATATTATAGAGGATGCTTTTATTGATGCTAAAACTATAGAAAACTATTCAAATGCCTATGCATATGTGTACTTATTCCGGATTTTATCAATGTTTAGATCTCGCTTTTTTGATGATTCAACAATTGATGATAATCTTAGGGATGTACAAATTGAAAATGAAGAAAAGGATGCTCTTTCGGATATTCTACATTATTTTTCGGTAAAGCATATATATCCAATGTTTGAAGTCGATGTACCAAAATATTTAGAAAAAGAAATCGACTATTTATCACCTTTGTTTTCTGCTGCTACTAGAAATGGAGATCCTTGCCTTCGAGATCAAACATCTATAGAAATTACGGAGTATTTATACAAAGAAATACTAGGTAAAGATAAAGATAGTGACGAGAAGGAAAGTGAAGAAGAACAAAAGAAAATCAATGATATTATTGATAAGCTTAAGGACTTACTTGTTGATTTTGAGATTGGTCTTGGAACTTTTAATTATAATAATAATTCTCATAATGGACTAGTAACATCTTCAATAAAAGAAGTAAAAGTTGTTTCTATAGAAGAACTTAGTAGAATGTTAAACGAGGCTTCAAGCGACGTAATCCAGGCTTTAAATAGTCTGATAGAATCGCAAAATAAGCAAAGTGAATATGTGATTGGCTACGCACACACATATAAAGAGGGAAGCTTATCTAAGGATAGACTTCATAAAGGAATGTTAGTAAAAGAAATACTTTTACCAGTAGATAACAAATTAAAGTTTGCATACGAAAGAATAAAAAATAATTATAAAATAAACATTAATAGCTATAACCGCCAATTTACAAAGCTTTTAAAGGAGCGTTATGAATATTATGGAGATAAAAAAGTAATAGGCGCTATTTTATCATCCAAAAATTTTGCTGATCCTAAAAAAAGATTTTGGAAACTGAAGGAAGAGGAAACCAAAACTCCAGATTTAAGTATTGTATTTATGATTGATGGCTCTGGATCAATGAAAAATATCATTGATGATGCGAAGTGCTCTTTAGTTATGGTTCACGAAACGTTAAAAACTTTTAATATTAAACACAGTATTGTTTTACATCAGGCATTGTATGAAACTAATGAGGTTGATCATTATATCCTTTTACCTTTTAATGCTAAAAATGGACAAGAATACAATATTATTAAACCTCTAGAATTGGAAAATACTCGGGAAGGATTGTCCTTATTATGGGTTAATAAATATTTTGAGAAAATATATTCTGAGCATAAGATAATTGTTATGATTTCTGATGGGGCACCATATCATTATTCGCAAACAGATATTTATGATGCACCTAAATCTATTTTAGATACAAGAAATGTTAGAATCAAACTAGAATCACTAGGCTATACAGTAATAGCAGTTGCTCTAGATGGTTGTTATAATGATTTAACTCAAATATATGATAATGTTATTGAATGTAATGATATTACAAAATTAACTGGTAAATTACTGCAGGTTATAAGTACGGAAATTGACAAGTATTAATCTATATAGGAATATAAAAAAAGACATCTTTTGTTATTGACTTATAAGCCTCTAATTAAAGATGTCTTTATTCTCCTTTATTGTCTTTTTGTTCACGTTTCTTTTCTTTTGGCTGTTTTTCGCTCTTTCTAGTTACAGTTAGCTGACTAGCAAGAATGATTGCGATTTGACCTGGAATTCCTAAAAGATAAATCATCCACATATAATCTCTTTGAAGCTGTAGATGAAACGCAAGTAATACCATCCACATCAAACCAGATGATATAGCATAATTATATCTAGCTCTTCCCCAAACGGAATTAAAAATCAAAATTACTATGAAGGTAATTGGTAATGCCCATATGAATAGTTTCCATTCATATGTAGGCTCAGCCCCTAAAACACCCAGGGTAAATAGAATTAGTGCTGTTGCCCAAACTAATGTTATGGACATAAGGGTAATAATAATTTTATTTGTGATAATTTTATTTTTTTCCTTAGTATTAATCTTAGTTTCAATAGGGGATTCATCAAGTAAGGAATCAATAGATACATGATATAAATCAGATAATTTTTTTAGTGTTTCTATATCTGGAACTGTATCCCCTTGTTCCCACTTGGATACTGCTTTATCAGTAAAACCTAATTTTTTGCCTAGTTCAATTTGGGTATAATTGTTTGCCTTTCTAAGCTTTGTTAAATTGTCTGCAAGTATTTGTCTTATATCTTCCATAGTGCTTATAGTATATCACAAAAGCTATACAGATTCAAATTCAATTTTGTGTCGAAATTCCTTTAAAATTGTAAAATAATGATATATAATAGTCATAGAATATTGAAGAGGTGGAAGAAAGATGAAAAAATTTATTGATAAGATTTGTGACATATTGTTTCGTCCTAAGAAAACAAGTCTATTCTGGCTTTACTTTGTATGTGGTGTATTGCTAGTACTTCTAGGTATTATGCTTATGCCCGTATGGTCTGGTGCTCCTAGTTGGGTATTTTGGCGTACATGGGGATATAATTGTGTTGATTTAATTATTTGTGCTTGCATTGTCCTATATCTTGGCTTATTCTTATTTAAAAAAATCAAGAGCCGTTCAAATGGTGTTATTAAGGTATTAACAATTATTGAATTTGTAATAATGGCTTTAATTGCGCTTGGTTGCTTATTGAGTCAATTTGAAGTAATTAATATTAAAGAAGCTTGCAAAATATTAGGATTGGCTCTTTGGTGTCGTGGAGTTGTTGAAATATTTAGAGCATATTATCATCAACGTGGTAACAATTATAGATATCCTGTATGGTGGCTAGCTGTATCAATTTTCTTCGTAACAGCTGGTACATGGATGTTTGTGAAGCCATTCTTCACAAATACAACAATTGTATGGATTTTCTCAATCTTAATGATTGTTGTTGGAATTATAGTGTTTGTGGATGGATTCCTTGCTAAACCAGCAGCTAAGGCTAAAAAAACAAGCTCTAAGAGCACAAAAAATAATAAAGAATAAAATATACATTTTTTAAAAAAATGTTGACAAATAACTATTCGGTATAGTATAGTATATAAGGTACATTTTTAATTTAAATCCACATTTGCCCTTAATAAATAAATTATTAAGACAATATTAAGGAGGAAAAACAATGAATACTTATATGGCAAGTAAAGAAACTGTACAACATAATTGGTATGTTGTTGACGCTAATGGTTTAACATTAGGTCGTTTAGCTACTCAAGTAGCAACACTTTTAAGAGGAAAGCACAAGGCTATTTATACTCCTAACTGTGACTGTGGAGATAACGTAATCGTTATCAACGCTGACAAAATTAAATTAACTGGAAAAAAGTGGAGCGATAAGCTATATCATCATCACTCTGAGTACAATGGTGGTTTAACTACATTAACTGCAGAAGAAGTTATGGCTAAGTTCCCAACTAGAATGGTTGAATATGCAATAAAGGGTATGTTACCTCATACTAAATTAGGTGATGTTCAAAGAGGTCATCTATATGTATATGCTGGTAGCGAACATCCACATGCAGCTCAAAAACCAGTTGAATTTAAGGTAAAGGCATAAGGAGGAATATAAAACATGGCTAAGAAAGTTCAATATTTAGCAACAGGTCGTCGTAAGAGTGCAGTTGCTCGCGTTGTTTTAGAAGCAGGTAAAGGAACAATCACTATCAATGGACGTAATTTTGAGGAATATATTCCTTCTGCATCAGTTCGTTTAGATGTTCTTCAACCACTTGAATTAACTGAAACAACTGAAAAGTTCGATATTTCTGTTAATGTTTGTGGTGGTGGTCTAACTGGTCAAGCAGGAGCTATCCGTTTAGGTATTACTCGTGCTTTAATGTTAGTTAACCCTGATTATCGTACTACATTAAAACCAGCTGGTTTATGTACTCGTGATCCACGTCAAAAAGAGCGTAAGAAATACGGTCTTAAGAAAGCTCGTCGTGCACCTCAATTCTCTAAGCGTTAATTTACAGTTATTTACAAACAAATATTCATTTGGATTTATTCAAAAAGGCTCAAGGACTTCTCAACCTTGGGTCTTTTTTACATCAAATGGCAAACAGATAAGATTATTAAAAAAAATAAGCTATTTATCATTAATTCATCAGTATCAGTTTTGAGTATGTGGGCATTTTAGACTGATTTTAATGTTGACATTTACACCTTTGTTAGACGTTTTACTTTTAAATATTGATTTTGATTATTATTTTTTGTTATAATATTTGTAAATTAATTATGTGTGAAAATGGTATTTAATATATCAACAAAAGTTGAGTATTGTAAGGATGTAATTAAAGAATCCTATTTTAAAATCAAATGTAAGGAGAACTGATATGGATGTTAAGGAGATTTAATAAACTATTTTTAGTATTGGTTGCATTTCTTTTTTGCCTCATATTAGCTTCTTGTTTTAAACAAGAAAGATTCACTTTTACAGAAGGAAAATACGAGTATTCGGGAGAAAGCTTTAATTTCTATAATGATATTGACATTAAATATATATCTTTAGATTTTAGTAAAGAAAATATCGAAAATAAAGATACCAATTTACTAACCAATAGAAAAAATAATGAATCTTATTATGTCGATTTTTTTATTGAAAACGAAAAAGAAGAAGGCGTTTATTGTACTTTTGAATCTCAAAAAAAAGTTGGTGATCAAATTGATAGATACTACATTAAGTTAGATGTTTCAAATTTGATAAAATGTGAGAATTCTTTTGTTATAATGGTTTTAGAAATTTCTAATTCTAATTACTATTCTGAAGATAAATGTGATTTCGAAGCTGATCAAATATTTATATCGTTAAAAAAATTTACAATAAATGATGTTGCTATAAAAGAATACTCTTTTCCTTCTAGATTAAAATTAAAATATGTTGAAATAGTATGAAAAAAAATTTAATAATGTTTATGATGATACTTGGTTGATTTATCAACGGATATAGTTATTGATGTTATGTCGGTAGAAGAAGTGTTTCATAGCGAAAATAGAAGTTATATTTTAAGTAATGATACTATTGCTTTAGTGGATGAAGATATAGAAAACTATCTAAAAGGAACTTTAGAGCTTTCTTCAGATGGAGAACTATATTAGTTTTTGTTTAAAATTTAGTATGTTTTAAACGTACATCTTATTCCAAATCAAATAATAATTTGCTATTATTTTTTGGTTATATTAAGTTGTATTTAATTTGTTCATTCTATAATTCAATATAATGAATGCTGAGTAATGAAATCATTATATACTTAGAGTGATTTTCAATAATATAGTAAATGAATATAAGAAAAATAAATAAAGAAAGAATTGGTTGCCTAATAGTTGCCTAATTATTCTGATAGCATCAATAAATAAAATAGTAAAAACATCTTGTATTCAAGTCGTTTTTTTAGACATTAATTAATTGTATTTAAGTTAAGGTATATTCTCTAAGCGTTAATTTACAGTTATTTACAAACAAATATTCATTTGGATTTATTCAAAAAGACTCAAGGACTTCTCAACCTTGGGTCTTTTTTTTGTCGCCTATTTTCCTTAAAACGGAATTTTGTGAAAGTATTATAATGAATAGCTGGTGATAGTATATTAAAAAGAAAAATTGATTTGTATTTAAATAAATTAAAAAGACAACAATGCTGCACATACAGCAAACAATAATAATCATGCTAACCAATGTTGTATATAGTAACGCTGTTTCACCCGCTATTAGTGGCGTCAAAAATTTTACAGTGGGATTTCGTTAAAAATTCCCAAATGCGGAATCCGAATTTATTTTTTTACGCCTTGATTTTTATTTTGATTTGCATTGTGTATAGTTTAATAATTGAATTTTTAATAAAAATGAAGTAAAATTTAACTAAATTATAATGATTAAAAAATAAGTAAAATTGATAGACGTTCACTTTTCTTGCGTTGGAAATTATAATCAAAATTGTAAGAAAGGAGAACGACATATGAACTATTATAAAGTTTTAGCTAAATGCGGCCATGTTGGCAGAAATAACTTCATCCTTAAAGCATTCTATGTAAAAGCTGAAGATGGTCGAGAAGCTGCTAGAGATGTAAGAAATAAAGGTAGAGTTAAACATAATCAAAAATTTGCCATTAAATCGGTTGAGAAGATTTCGTTAGAAGATTATTCGGTTGGATGCAAAATGATGGCTGAAGACTCTTATTTCAAAGCTCATAGTAAGCAGGAACAAATCATTTTAAAAGCTGTAAATCCTAAAGATATTATGAGGGAGCCTGAAAAGGAAAAGAGATATAAAAAGAGAAGAAATGGTCAAAGAATAAAATATTATGAATTATTAATAGAAACAAAAAAGCAAATTTGGGAGGCTTTCAATGAATAAAAATAAAATGGGCTCTTTTTTGAAGAGCCTAAGAGATGAAAAAAAGATGACTCAGCAAGACTTGGCTAATATTTTAAAATCAAAGTATTTAACTATATCATCAAAAGCCATAAGTGATTGGGAAAATGGTAAAACTATTCCTGAAATTGAAAATTTAAGGGAAATTGCTGAAGTATATAATGTTAGTATTGATGAAATATTAGATGGGGAAAGAAAACAGGATATTGATTTTTCGAAGAAATATTTCATAACTGATGAACATTGGATATCGAATTATATTGGAAACACTTATATTGCAAATCAAGAACAAATTAATCTTGTAATTGATACTTTTAATAAGCTATTACATTATAGGGTTAAAAATGATTTTACGATTAATGAGGAGCGCGAATTTAGATTTTTGTTTGAGAATTTTTATAATTTATCAGAGTATTGTGTATCAGAATTTAAATATGATAAGAAAGATGAATATTTATTTTTGAAAAATGTAATTAAAAAAGTCTTATTCCAAATTACGAATATGGATGATGAAGAAAAAATATGGGAATTAAAGAAACTTATTATGCCAAAAAAAGAATTATTATTTAACATCAATACGATTTCAAATCAATGTCCCAAACTAGAGGGAGATACTGATAAGAAATTTAAAAAATTAGAATTTTGGCAAAAAGATATTTTATTAATGTGTTTTCAAGTCTATGACTTTGTAACTGTTGATGAAGCTTCATATGGTTCTAATCACTTAAAAGAATATGAGGAAAGAACAGGTCATGAATTTAATAAAGAACAAATTACTAAAGATATTTTGAAATATATGATCAAAAATGGAGCTAGATTAAATAACCACTATTTAAATTTTATAAAAAGAAAAACAGTTCAAAGAAGGATTATTGATCGTGTGGAAGAGTTATATCATTTATGTAAAGAGCCTATTAAGGGGGAGGTTTATAATGAAGATAATCCGTCTGAACCTTTAAAGTATAGTGCTGAAAATAATTCTAAAAATAGGTTCATCCATAATTGTTACTATGATTTAATCACTACGTTTGATTATTCATTAGAAGAATTATATGAGTTGGTTTCTAATAATGATGAGTTTACTAGAGATATGTTAATTAATGCTGCTAAAAAAGATAATATTGATATCAATCGAGAGGATAAATATATTTTTAGTGATTTAAGTTGGCGTATTAGATATGCTAAAGAAAAATTCGATGAATATAAAACAAAGGAAAAAGAAATCGCTGAGGGATTAGATGAGTATGACAAACTTCTTGCTAAATTAAATGCAGGAGAGATTTATGAACCTGTGACAGTTGATGAGTTTTGTGGTGGTAAAAATTGTGATGATTTAATAGATTATTGCTATTTTTGGAATCAATTCACCACAAGAGACGAGTTGATTAGACTTAGAAAGAATCCTAAGACTGAAGAACTATTAAAAGAAATTGATTTATTGTCATTAGATGAAATTCGAAACAAGTATTTTGCACCAGAGGTTAGATATGAATAATATTGATTTTGATATAGTAGGAAATTTAATAAAACAATTACGATTGGAAAAAAATATGAAGCAACCTGATTTGGCTAAAGTGTTAGGTGTTACTAAGGCTGCAGTATCGCAATGGGAAAGTGGTAGTGGAATTAAAACAGAGTTGTTATATAAAATTGCAAAATACTTTGATATTACCGTTGAAGAACTAATAAATGGTAGGTTAGAAAAAGAAACTAATTATGATTATTGGAAGAGAAATTATGATCTAACTAATTATGATTTACATACCCTAATTTGTAATAATAATATAGAATTGGTAAAAGAGTTTTTTGAACATTGTAATATGGTTATAAATAGATTTTATAAATTGCTTCCTCTATGGACTAATGATGAATTAAATCAAGACCAAATAGAAGAGTTTGATTTTATAAAAAAGTACTTTAAATTTGATGATGCATATGCTTCATTCACTAAAACAAATAATCCCAGAATGAGAGAAATATTTTTTGGTGATATGGAAAAAGAACATATGCAAAATCAATTTGAAAAATTAAAGCATTTAGCATCTGATGAATTTGATTGGGAATTATCTAAATGTTATGATTTTGCTGTTGATTTAAAAAGAGATGAAATAGCTAAAAGCAAAAACATGAAATTTTTAGAGTTTCTTCTTACCGTTGAAAATCAACCTCTTAAGGATGCTTTGCTTACAGTTAATTTAAGTCATGAAGTACAAGAAGAATCTTTTAATGGATTTACTACATCTACACATACAAAAACTGTTGACTATACTTATGATGAAATAGAAAGAATATCATTTTTTAAAGTAATGTTAAATGGAGGATGTAATTGTATGTTGAGACATAAAAATATTTATGCCAAAGATTCCATTGATTTTGATGAATTTAAAATGCTTGAAGGCAATGTAATACTCTATGAAAAACAAAATAATGAAAAATTAGAATATTTAAATCGTTATATGAATGCCGGAGGTCATGAAAGCATTCATGCATTAAAATATTGGAAATATTATAGTTTAAAAGATTATCAGGAAGCGACAGATTTTGAAGAAACTAAATATTTAAAATCTTTGGTTAATAATAAAAATGATAATCCAATTCAATATTTAAAAGATATGATGATTAGATTTGAAAAATAGAAAAGGAGAAAACGAAAAAATGCTAAACAAATTTATAACATCTTTTAAAAATATTAATCACAAATTATTTATTTCACTTCTAGTAATGGGATTAGTTCCAACTATTTATACTACATTAAGAGTATTTTGGTTAGGAAATTTTCCTGGTGATTGGTCTTATTCAATTGCTGGTCAATTATCATGGATTAATTTAATATATGAAGTAATTAATGAAGCAATTATATTACCTTTATTCTATTTTGTTGGTAAAGTTTTGTCTGATAAGAAAGAATTAACAAATAGAATGAAAACAGGTTTATTGATTACTTTAGGAATTTATATAATATTATCCATATTTATAATGACTTGTACTAATCCATTATTAAAAGCTATGGCAACTGATCCATCTATTATAGATGCTTCAGCTACATATATTAGAATAGAAGCAATAGCGAATGTATTTGGAATATTATCGCAATTTGCATTAGTTGGATTAGTAACACTTGGAAAAGATAAATTAGTTTATATTTTAACTGGTGTTAAATTAGTATTATGTGTGTTCTTAGATTTATTCTTAGTTTCAACATTATCATGTTCTGCAAACTTGGGTGTTAATGGTATCGGTGTAACAAATATAATTGTTAATTTTATTATATTTGGTACTACATTATTCTTATTAGCTAAGAATGGAGTAAATGTATTTAATAAAGAGAAGATGTCATTTACTTGGTCAAAAGAATTTGCTAGAGTTGGTGGAATATCAGGTTTAGAATCATTTGTTAGAAATCTAGCTTATATGGTAATGATTGCTAGAATGGTAAATGTAGTAAATGAACAAGGTACATATTGGGTTGCTAATAATTTTATTTGGGGTTGGATGTTACTTCCTATCACTCAATTAGGAGAATTAATTAAACAAGAAACATCATCAAATAAAAATGCAGTTAAAAATAATACACTTGGTTATTTTACAATTACTACAATAACAATATTAGCTTGGTGTATATTAATACCTCTATATAAGCCATTTATGACTCATGTATTAAATTTCAGTGATGTAGATAAATTATTTGAATTAGTAATGGTATTATTTGGATTCTATATTTTATATGCAATTCAAAATGTATTTGACGCTACATTCTATGGTTTGGGTAAAACACATTATATGTTATTTGAATCAATAGTTACTAATTCAATATATTATGGTATAGCAGTCATATTATATGTAACAGGTGTATGGACACCTTCTTTAATCGGTATAGCCTTATTATTTGGTATTGGTAATGCATTTGATACAGTTGTATCACTTGCTGCTTATTGGTTCTTATTAAGAAGAAATAAGATAAATATATTTGATGTTGAGGTATCTACAAGTGAAGTACAAGAATAATTAGCATACACATACTTTTAGATGCGGTCATGCTGGTGAATATAAAGATGAAGAAATAGCTAGTTCCCTAGGCTTAGTATTTTATTTATTTCAAAAATGTGCTAATATTTATATAGAGAATAACTATAATTGCGAGGTGAGCGATATGACAATTTATGAAATAGCAAAAGAAGCCAAAACATCGCCTTCGTCGGTTTCAAGATATTTAAACAATGTAAAAATTAAAGAAGAAACTAAGAAAAGAATAGAGGCTGTTTTAAAAAAATATAATTTTAAGCCAAATCCTTTAGCTAGGGGATTGGTTTCTAAAAGTATGAGAACAATTGGGATTATTACAATTGACATTAGAAATAATCACTATGCTAATACTGCATATACTTTTGAACAAGAATTTAGAAAACGTGGCTATAGAATTATTATTTTTAATATAGCAGATCATTTTGAAAGAAGTGCCGAATACATTAGAAATCTTTTGTCATACAATGTTGCAGGTATAGCATTGATCGGATCAATTTTTAATCAATTCAATGAAGATAACGAAATAATGAATATGCTAAAACGAATTCCTGTTGTATGTGCAAACGGACAATTAAATTTACCTAATGCCTATAGCTTACTATCTGACGATAAATATGGGTGTGAGCTTTCTGTAAAGTATTTATATGAAAAGGGAAGAAGAAATATATATTTAGTTGTTGATTCTTATACAGATAGTGCATTAAATAAAATAGCAGGCTTTAAAGAAGCCTTATCGCGATATGGAATATATTCAGATAAGAATATTATTAGAGTATTTTCGGGAATAGATGGTGGAACTGCTGCAGTTAAAACGCTAAAAAAAATGGCTTGTGAATTTGATGCAATAATATGTATTGAAGATGTTTTAGCTGTTGGGGTAATAAACAGCTTAAAGGCACTTGGTTACAGCGTTGGAGTTGATGTGGATGTTATAGGATTTAATAATACATTGTATTCATCAATGACACAGCCATCATTAACTACAGTTGATACAAAGCCGAAATTACAAGCAGAACTACTTTCTGAAATGCTAGATAATTGCATTAAGAATTCAAAAAGTGTTGAAACAATAACAATTAAACCGGAATTGGTTTTAAGAAAATCAGCGTAAAATATAAGTTGGGATTTAATTGAAATGATAAGATGTTTGTAGACACAAAAAAACAATTGTGTTTATAAACATCTTTTTTCTATTTATAATTAATATATACTTCTTCCTAGGAAGAAACGCGGAGGTGAAAATAGAACATGGACTGCTGAAGAAAAGTATGAGGTAATTAAACCCATTATTGACGGTTTGATTTCTGGAAATCAAAGAGCAACTGACTTAGGAATATCACAAGGTATGATTAAAAACTGGGTTATAAAGTTTAATAATGGTGGAATTGAAGCTTTAGAGATTAAACGCAAGCAAGGTAATCCATTACTAAAGTATCAAGCAAGAAAAGAGTTATCATATACTGAGCAACTAGAATACGAAAATATGAAATTAAGAATCGAGAATGAACGATTAAAAAAAGGATATACATCGAAGGAGGCGGATCAGGCAAAACAAAAGAAATCAAGCAAAAAGAATTCGAAATAATCGAAATGTTAAGCATGGAATTTAATATTGAATCACTATGTATAACAATGGGATTATCACGTTCAGGATATTATAAATGGTTAAAAAGAAAAGGCACCTTAAATAGGTACCAAAACGATAGAATATTACTATGTAATATGATAAAAGAATATCATAATAAACATAAATCTTGGGGATACAGACATATTGCTGCTGAAATAAGAAAGGATACTGGTTGGAGTTTCTCCAATAATTTATGCCATAAGTGTTGTAAAACACTAAAAATACATTCTAAAGCAAGAAAACTTCCATATCCTAAAGCAGGTGAAGAAAGTATTAAATATCCTAATATTATATGGAATAACTGGAACGCTACACGCCCATTTGAAATTATAGTTACAGATACAACTATATTCTATAATCATAATCAAGCGTATGATTTAACTTTGTATATAGATACATTTAATAATGAAATAGTAGCTTATGATTTAGCCAAAAGTAAACATGGATCTAATCCGGCAAATCATATTAGAGCTCTTAGAAAACTCCTAAAAGAGAAAATAAAAAGAGGGTATAAAGACCTTGAGACGATTGTCCACTCCGATCAAGGTGTTATATACTCCACAGCGGTATTCGCTAATACACATAAAGATTATAACATTAAACGCTCCATGAGTCGAGTAGGAACTCCAACAGATAATCCAATAATTGAAGCATTAAATGGTTGGATAAAGGAAGAAATGGCGGTTGACTATAATTTATATAAAACTGATGATGTATATAAAACAGTTAAAGAATACATTAAATACTATAACAATGAACGTTTAGCTTACTCATTACAGTATAAAAGCCCAGTACAATATCGTACTGAGCTCTCATTTAATTAAATATTACTTTTTTTGTGTCTACGAACTATTGACTAGTTCAATTTAATCCTGACTTTTTTATATTTTGCTAAATTAAATTGGTTAGAAAAGATTAAATCTTAAATAAAAAAAAGAAAAGAGATGTTTAATCTCTTTCCTTACTTATGCGCTTTCTCTTACGACTAAATTTGGCTTATATGTCATAGAGGAGATAGGAGTACTACTTGATATTAAGCTTTGGAGCATTTGGGCTACCATATGTGCTTGATACTCAGCTTGAGTATCAACACTTGTAAGATTAGGCATAGTTATTTTTGCATAAACACTATTGTTAAATCCAATTACGTCAACATCCTTGCCAACAACATAGCCACCATCCTGTAGTGAGTTAACTACTCCTACGGCTATTGTATCCTCGGCACATACAATTCCATCAAATTCTTGATCCGAATTTAACAGTTTTTCTAAAACAGTGTATCCACCCTCAACTCCAGGCATTACTTTAATAATATGATTTTCCCAATTAAGAGATAGTCTTTGCATAACCTGTTTAAATCCTTTTATCTTTTCATTAGAGCTTGTTGTGTCTGAATCATATATTAAAAATATATTTTTTCTATGCTTGTTATATAAGTGCTCAACACTAATTTCAACACCATATGCATCTGCAATCATTAAACTATATGAGTTTGGAACACTTAAGCAAAAGTTTAACGTGATAATTGGAATGTTTTTAAGTAAATTTAAAATTTCTAAATTTTCGTTTAATCTATCAAAAACAGAACCGAAAAAGCAAATTCCATCTACATGATAAGATAGTAAGTTATTGATAGATGCTTTTGTTTCTTCCATGCTCCCATGGGTATTGCATATAATTATATTATATCCTATTTGACGAAATTCGTTTTCTAAGAAATAAGCAGTATTAGCATAATGGGGTAGTCGGATATCAATTAATATAACTCCAATGGTTTTCGAGCTATTAGATGCAAGGCCTCTTGCAACAGCGCTCGGTGTAAAATTATATTTTTTTAAAACAGCCTCTATTCTCTTCCTAGTTTCTTCCTTGATTTTGATATTGTTTAAATATCTTGAGACAGAAGCGGGAGAAGTTTTAGCTTCCTTTGCGATATCATATATTGTCATTCTATCACCAACCCTACCGATTTATTATAAACTTTTTTTTAAAAACGGTAAATACATAGTGAAATATTTTTGGTAAAAATTGTTATTCAGCTTTTAATGCCTCAACATATGCTAAAATCAATGGTGAAATACCTTTTCCATCATTTTCTACAACAGCTCTATCAATATACATTTGATAAGAACCAGCGTTTTTGTCATCACGATTAGCCGAAAGTCCTGCACCTAAGCAAATACCTCCAAGATTATAGTGTCCATCATTGTAATAGAAATATTTATCTATTGTGCCATAGAAGATATCAAGTCCAGTTTGTTTATATGAGGAGTCAAGTGCATTTAATCTACAAGCTTTTAAAATACTATATGCTATCATTAAGCTACCTGATGTTTCTAAATAATTTCCATCACGAGATCCTTCATCTACAACCTGATAAAACATATGAGAATCATTATCAATGTACTTAAGCAAGCCATCTACCACTTTGATAATTCTATTTTTTATTATGTTTTTTAATATTAAATCATCAATTATTTCATAAACATCTACTAAAGCCATAATATACCATCCATTTGCTCTAAGCCATACAACAGACGATTGACCATTAGTTGGATTAGCCCATGGCATAATTTTGTCTTTATCGATATATTGTCCATCATAGCCGTGAACGTTTAAGGATCTTGTTTCATCCCATGTTAAATCGCCAGCATTTTCAAGCTGATATACAATGTCATAGAAGCCCATTGAGTCTTCGTATTTTTTTGTATACATAGCATAAAATGGAAGAATCATATATAGACCATCAAGCCAAATTTGATTGTAATATTTAATTTTATGCCAAAAATTACCTCTAATACGTGGAATTTTTCTCAATTGCTCATTCATAAAGAAATCAATGCTACGACGGTATTTTTCATTATTTGTTTTTTCATATAAAGTGAATAACACCTTAGCCATATTACAGGTATCAGAATCGTATCCTGTTGTTGTATAAGTGTTATAGTTGTTATAAAAGTATAAATCAACTCTGCCATCATCTTTAACAAGTGGAGAAAAGAAGCTTTCAATATAGTTAAATAAATTTTCATCTTTATTATGCTGGTATAACTTATCAAGAGCTACCATCATACAACCATCAATATAAGTCCAGCCTGGTTTCTTTAATCCAATTAGAACCTCTTGATTCCAAATTGGCTTTTCAATTGTGGAATTCTTTAGTAAATATTCGATATAATTATCAATTTTGTTTTTTATTTCTTGTTTCATTTTGTACCTCGCTATAAAATATTTTTTGTGAAATCGGTTTCTGCATTATGCTTAAAAAAAAGCTTAAATTAGCAACCAAACTGTAAAGTAATTAAATAAAATCTTTTAGAATTTTTGCTAAATTTAATCCGAGTTTTAGATGTCCATATGCACTAGGATGTAGCATATCTGATGAGATATCACTATAGCTATCAAGTAAATCACTTAAAGGGATTAATGGTATATTGTACTTTTTAGCAATATCATGAAGAACGTTTGAATATAGAATGTTTCTTTCGTAATAAGGATCTTGTTCCTTATATATTTGGTATTTTTCTTTGAAAAAATCAACTGATGAAATGATAAATATTTTTTTATTTGTAGAAACTAACACGTTTAAAAAAGCAGAAACTCTTTTTGAAAACTCTTTTTCATCCATCATTCCCCGCATATTCATTCCTAACTCAAGTAAATAACAATCAGTATCAATGCCTTTAAGGTATTCTGCCATTTCGAGTTCACATAAGCAATTACCAGAAAGAGCCTTATTTAAAATATCTATATTTAAGATATTTTTAAGAATGTTTATATATGAATATTCATAACTAAAAGCTCCAACTCCCTCTGTAAAAGAAGAACCATAAGCTACCATTTTTGGCTTATCTAAGGAAAAATCTATAGAATCTCTATCATCTATTTCAAAATCTGTGACCTGGTATCCTTTCCCAAAAATAATTCTAAACATATTATTTGGATAATCACTTGAGGGCTTAGGATTATAAGAAACGTATCTATCATGAAGACATATTTTGAATTCGTTTAATCCTACGTTAACATTTTTTTCCTCGATTGAGTATGATCCAATATATAATACAAGCTTACCCGGAGCATTACTATGGAATTTAAAATTTAATTCTGGCTTATTTAAAACGATTCTTATTTCTATTCCCGTAGCACATAATGCCTTTTCTTGACCTCCTATATGATTTTCGTATCCTAATTTTGGTATTAGACTGTCATCGAATCTTGCAAGTCTATTATTAATTAGGCTTCCATTAATTATTTTAAACATAAGCTCACCTCTAATTTCATTCTACATAAAATTCACTGGATGTCAAGGCATAAGGCGTAAAAAAACATAAAAAAAATTTTTTTTAAATTATCTATTGACATCGGTTTCAGTAAACGCTATCATAATAGTGGATAAGGTAATCCTTGAAAAGCATTAGGAGGAGCATTTTATGGAAAAATCAAAGTTTATGTTTCTCGATTTATTAATTTTTTCCATTTTAGCAGGCATTGCTGAATTCTTAAGTATTTTTATGTTTAAGATTTTTAGTTCCGGGTTTTATATGTCATTTTCAGTAATGATTATAATTATTTCGATGGTTAGGTGGAAATATGCAGGAATTGCTCCTGCAATTGTCAGTGGAGTTGTTGCACTGATATTAAACCAGTTTAAAATACTAAGTGAGACCCCAATGACTATTCCACATGGCATATTGTATTATGTCGTTGCAAATTGCTTTGTGATTTTAGCAATTCCGTTTTTTCATAAGAATTGGAAGGATGCAATGAACAAAAAAAGTAATTTTGTAATTTTTATAGTTTTATCATTTGTTTTCATCGCTTTGGGTAAGGGTTTGATGATCTTCATTATCAATGGAGCGTTAGATGGATTTTTATCTTACTTTACAAGCACAATTCTTACATTGGTTATTAGTTTAATATTACTTTTACTGTTTAAAAGTAAGACTGACTTGGTTGTTAATATGGATGACTATATCAAGCATGTTCAAGAGGAGGATTAATTTATGGAAAAAGAAAAGATTAAAATTAATACAGCAAGGCAAACATTATATAAAATAAAGCATAATTGGCAATTATATGTTTTATTATTACCAATAGTTTTGTGGTTTGGTATATGGGCATATAAACCAATGACAGGCTTAATAATTGCATTTAAGGATTATGAATCGACAAAGGGAATTATGGGATCTGATTTTGTCGGCTTTAAAAATTTTGCAAATTTGATTGTTGGATATCAATCAGTAAATTTCTGGCAAGCATTTAGAAATACATTTATTATAAGTGCTTATGGATTATTATTTGGATTTCCAATACCCATCATTTTAGCCTTATTCTTTAGTGAAATAAATAGTAATTGGTTTAGAAAAGTAACTCAAACAATTACATATTTACCACACTTCCTATCTGAGGTAACTATAACAGGTATAGTAATATTACTTGTATATAATGGTGCTTCTACAACAGGTGTGCTTGCAAGGATTTTAATTAGTATGGGTATAGCTGACGACTCGGGCATGAGAATTTTGGAAACCCCAGCCTTTTTCAGACCAATATACATTGTTACGGGTATATGGAAGGAAAGCGGGTACAATTCAATTGTTTATTTTGCTGCGATAATGGGAATTTCTCCTGCCCTTTATGAAGCAATCCGAGTCGATGGCGGAAATAAATGGCAAGAGATAAAGTATGTTACTCTTCCAGGTATGGCTCCAACCTTAATTATTATGGTAATAATGAGAATTGGTAAGATGCTATCGGTAGGATATGAAAGAGTAATCTTGTTATACAATAAAAACACATATGTTACGGCGGATGTTCTGTCGACCTATGAGCAAAGAATAGGACTACTGAATGGACAATATAGTATAGGTGCTGCATCGGGAATATTCAATAGTTTAATTGGATTTGCCTTGGTTATTGGTGCGAATACAATAAGCCGTCAAGTATCTAAGACTTCATTATGGTAGGTGATACAAATGGGACGTTTATCAAAAAGTGAAATTGTATTTAAAGTACTTGCGTATACTTTAGTTGGTATTTTTGCTCTTATGGCTTTATACCCAATTGTATATGCTTTAAGTGTTTCAATCTCTGGAAGAAGTGCTTATGAAACAGGACAAATTGTTTTACTACCAAAGGATATTACATTTGCTGCATATGAATATATTGTTTTTGATAAGGACTTCTGGATTTCATATACAAATACATTATTTTACACTGTATTTGGTACAGCATGGAGCTTGTTCATATCTTTAACTGGTGCATATGCATTATCAAAAGTAAAACTTGTAGGTAGAAGAAAGTGGAATTTCCTTCTTGTATTTACTATGTGGTTCAGTGCGGGAATGATTCCGTTATATTTAAACTATAAAGCGTTACATGTTGATAATAGATGGGGAATGATCATAGCATTCGGAGTTCAAGCATATAATGTAATTTTGTTAAGAAATCAATTTGAAACTATTCCAACTGAAATAGAAGAGGCTGCGATTGTAGATGGAGCAAATGAATTTCAAGTATTTAGTAAAGTATATGTTCCAATGTCATCTGCAACTGTAGCTACAGTAACATTGTTCTATGCAATCAGTAGATGGAATGGATATTATTGGGCAAACCTCTTAGTAAATAATGGTGAAGAATTACCATTACAGGTTTATTTAAGAAGTCAAATAGAGCATTTCCAAGCATTAGTTGATACAGGTCAGACAAGCTTACCTTATGCTGTTGATAGCTTAATATATGCGATTATTATTTGCTCAATAATACCAGTACTAATTATTTACCCTTATATTCAAAAGTACTTTGCTAAGGGAGTTAACTTAGGTGGTGTTAAAGGATAGAGATAAAGTAGAGAAGGAAATAATTTAAAACGAAAGTAAAAAAAGAAAAAATAAGAAAAGGAGTTAAAGAAATAATGAAAAAGAAATTATTAGCAACTTTAGGAGTTGCAGCTGTAGCCGGACTTGCTCTTGCATCTTGTAATAATAGTAGCGGTCCTTCAGAGGCTAAAGAATTAAAGATGAATCTTGCATATGGAGATGCAAAGAAAACCTTGACATATGGTATGTCAAGCCCTATTACAATGCCAGATGGAACTGTTGTATCAAGTGGTGATTTAAAGCCAATGTGGCAATACGTTGAAAAGCAATTAAATATTGATATTACTGATGTAACAGTTCAAAATCAAAAAGCATCAGAAATGATGACTGTTAATGCTGCTAATCAGTTTAAGGATGCAGTTGTTTTTGGTGGAAACTCATTAGCTGACCAATTAATGGCAAAAGGAGCAGAAGGCTTATTTGATAAAATTGATGAGCATTTGGATGATATGCCTAACTTAAAGAAGTATTTAGATGCAAATCCAAATATTAAATCTGCAATTACTGCATATGATGGTCATATTTATCATTTACCATATGTAGCTGAGATTGGAAACTATGCTCGTTTATTCCATGTTAGAAAAACTTGGGTAACAAAACTATTAGATGATGCTAATGCTACACTTGACACTGTAGCTGTAGGTGATACAGCAGTTCAACCATTCTACACACAATCTCATCCACGTGCACTTGAAATTGCTGGTCGTCCTACAAAAAAGACATCTGAAAACATTATTGAAATTCAGAATAATTTAGCTGTTAAAAACGGTAAGACATATGCCGAAGCTTTAAGAGAGTATATTAAGAGAAATTATGATTACTCTAATCCAAGCTCATTATATCTTGGAAATGATGCTGCATATGATATTGACGAATTAGTTGCATTATTCCGTTGCGTTGAAGCAAACCCTGTATATTTAACAGGAAAAACTGATGGAGAAACTTATGCGTGGTTTACTCGTCAAGGTGCATATCGTGAGGAAATTTTAAGACTTGGAACTTATTATGATGGAGTTAAGGTACATGGCTCAGATGCATATACTAGCCGTTTCATTTTGAATAGCCAAGGTCAAGTTGAATATACATATTCTAAGCAAGAAGTGTATAACACGTTACTTCAATTCCAAGCATGGAACAAGGAAGGATTAATCTATGGTGATTCATTATCAGATGGAAATTCAAAATCAGATATTAGAGCAAAGCTTTATGGTTCAGATTCAGTAGCTGAGCAAAAGCAATTTGGATTTATGTGCTATGATTTCACTGCATCAACAACAGCTGATAAATTAAATAGTGATGTTGTAGCAATTTTACCTCCTGTTGCTAATGTAAATGGTGTATGGCAACAATATGTTGATAATAGCCGTGTTATTAAACCAGATGGATGGTCTATTTCTAATCAAGCGTCTTCTGGTGAAAAAGCATTAGCTTATAAGCTATTTGATTACTTCTTTACAAACGAAGGACATCAATTAACAAATTATGGTCTTCCTGATATGATTGATACTTCAAAAACATTTACCGGACCAGATGGAAAGGTATATCCTGCATATACAAACTTTATTAAAGAGCAATCTGCAATCTTCAATAAGGGTGATTATTCTAACTTCTTACGTCAGGTAATTGGTTGTCAAATGCCAATAGGATATCAAAAGGAAATTGGATTTGAATATCAATATACTTCTGAGCGTGGCTTAGCTGCAACAAAGCTTTATACTGATGAGCATGTTGGATGTCCAACATATGCTGGTACAGGATCTACAGTAGCTGGTTCTAATCCAAATTATTATCGTTTAGCACCAGCATCATTCTCACTTAATCGTAATCAAAATGCTCAGGTATCTCAATTAGGTATAGCAACAGATACAGGATTTAATGAAGTAATGTTCAATATTATTCGTGGTCTTGATCCTAACAAGGTAACTGCACCACAGAATTATAATGAATATTTAAAGTATTTTAAAGACGCTGGACTTGATGCATATCAAAAGGTATATCAAGACGCATATGCTGCAATGCAAAAAAAATAAAGAGTTAGAGGCTATGCCTCTTCTCTTACTAAAGGATTTTAAGGTCTCTTAAAGTCTTTTAGTAAGAGATAAATGAGGAGGATTTAATATGAAAAAATTACTTTCTATACAAAAAATTATGTTTGTAGTATACATTATTTCAATGATACTTATATTGATTTATTCGCTTGGCTTTATGACTTCATATAGTGATTTTCAATATTTAGCATATCGTGAAAATAAGGTTCTTTATGATTTTCATCATAATACATTAATTCCGTATAATAACGTAGTATTTAATTTAGCAATTGTATCTATTATTACAATTATTTGCCTATTTATTTGTAAGATAAATAAGCAAATTCCAAAAATTTGGCAAGCAAGCTTAGGTACAGTTATAACAATTCCTACAATAATAAGCTGTATATATTCTATCGTTAAGCTTCCAGGAATAAAAAAACAATACAATTCCTTTGATTTTAGTAATGTTGAAGCAGAAACATATAATGTATATAATCCATCAACATTTGCTTTTGATTTTGGAATGGTACTATCAATTATCGTATTAGTGATGATGATTATATATATTGCAGTTATTATAACTAATTGCGTTTTAAGTATTAAAAGTCAAATTGAAGTTCATAATGAATTGGTAGATGAGGAATAGGCGTATGGAAACAAGAAAAGATTTTTTAGAAAAGGTTAAGCTATATACATATGATCAAACATTAAACGAATTGCTAACTAATAAGAGCAACGTTATTGATCTTAAATTAGAAATAAAGAGAATCAACGAAGAGATATCTAGAAAAAAGGCAAATTTATCTGTAGATAAAAAACAAGAGCTTTTGAATGTTAAAATGAACATTAATCAAAAAAAGTCTACAAGAAAAGCCTTAAAGAAAAGTACTGAATTTCCAGAATATGTGATTAATCAAAAGCGTAAGCAAATTTCTAAGGAAATTAAAGCTCTAAAGAAAGAATATTGGATAAAAAAACATTATCTTTCAGATGAACTGGAAGAGGTTTTAAATCAAATCAAAGCTAAAAAAGCAGTGAATGATTTGGAATCAGTTAAATATTTAATTAATAAGAAAAATGACATTTTAAAGAAAAGCAAAGAGGCTCAAAAAAATATTGATTACGATGGAATCAACAAATTAGTAGCTAACAAGAAGGAAATCCAAAACAAGATTAAAGAATTAAATAAGAATTTTAGTTGGCAAAATAGAATTTTGAAGCACGAACTTGTAAAGAAGTATCATTTTAACAATATGGCAGATGAGAAAAAGCAAATCCTTTCTTTGGATAAAAACAATCAAAATTATTCATCTGAAAGGGAAGCTCTTTTAAACAAATATGTTGAGAAATATGGAAAATCATTAAAATATCAGTATAGTACAGTATCTTATTGGTTGATGCTATTGGTTATTGTGTTACAGATTGTATACATAATAGTTTTTTTAAATGATATGAAAATCAATTATTTGGAATTCCCAGTATTAATTATTAATCTTGTAATCACATTAATATTATTCTTATCGGCAATGAAGGTAAAGGTTCATAATAAAAAATGGACTTATGTAAATTTTGGCTTTTCAGGATATCTAATTGTTAGAATTTTTGCAATAATTCCTTTAATTGCACATGATTATGATGAAGTTTTAGACGAAGCTGGTGAAGTAATCACCCAAGCGATATCCTATAGCAGCTTAAGAACGGTATTAATAGTTATTTCTGCGATAATGCTAGGATTAATTTTAATTTCGTCAATTATTTCAATAAAAAGAATTAGTCTTCGAGAAAAATTCATGAGTTAGGAGGGAGTACTGTGGCTCAGTTAACTTTAAATGGAATAAATAAAATATATCCAAATGGAACTCAAGCAGTTTTCGATTTTAATCTAGATATTAAAGATGGTGAGTTTATTGTTTTAGTAGGACCTTCTGGTTGTGGTAAATCAACAACGCTACGTATGATCGCTGGACTTGAAGAAATTACTACAGGCGAATTATTACTAGATGGAGTAAAAATAAATAAATATGCTCCCGGAGATCGTGATATGGCGATGTGCTTTCAAAATTACGCATTATATGGAAATATGTCTGTATATGATAATCTAGGAATTAGCTTGAAGCTTAAGCATAAAAACAAAACAACAATCTATGAAAATGTTGAAAAAACGGCAGATATGCTTGATTTGGAGAGTTATTTAACAAGATTACCCGCTCAATTATCTGGAGGTCAAAGGCAAAGAGTATCATTAGGAAGAGCTGTAGTAAGACAGCCAAAGGTCTTTTTGATGGATGAGCCTCTTTCTAATCTAGATGCTAAGCTTAGAGCAAAAACTAGAAGTGAAATTGTTGCATTACAAAAAAAATTGAAGGTTACAACGGTATACGTTACTCATGACCAAATAGAGGCTATGACAATGGCGGATAGAATTGTAGTTATGAAGGATGGATATATTTATCAAGTAGGAACTCCTTATGAGGTATATCATAATCCTGCTAATGTATTCGTTGGTCAATTTATTGGTTCACCTGCAATGAATTTCGTTAAGGGAAAAATTCAAGGTGATATGTTTGTTTCAGATGCAATAAAAGTTAAAATTCGTCCAAACAAGATGGAGGATCTAAAAAAATATTACAAAGATGTTGAAGGGAAGGAAATCATTTTAGGTGTAAGGCCTGAAAATACTTCAAGAGAAAATATTATTCTTTTGCAAAATAAGGATAGTGTTTGCGAGTTACCAATTATTCATTACGAATTTTTAGGAAAAGAATACAGCGTTGAACTAGATGCAAATGGAGTAAGCTTTATCTCAAAGATTGATGTTAGAGATGATGTCCCAGATGATAAGTTAAAATTTGCAATTATGGAAGAAATGGTTCATTTCTTTGATGTCGATACGACAAAGAGAGTTGATGGTGATTTATAATGGTAAAAACAATAGATGAAATTAAAGCACTGCGTAGTGAGCTTGAGAAGGAAAGACAAGAATTAATTTCACTAAAAAAAGAATTAATAAGCCTAAAATACGATTTAAAGTATAAAATCTTAACCATCAAGGAAAGCGAAAAAACGCAACAAGTAGGAAATAAAATACGTGAGGTAAAATCACAATATTTATTAAAAATAAATGATACTAAGACAAGATTGAATAATTCTAAAAAAGAGTATAATGTCAAAGAAAAAGAATATTTAAAATGCCATAACGAAACATTAGCAGCTCTTGACAAATCATCTGATGAATATGCAGGACTATTTAATATTGGCTATATTGGATCAAATAATGATTTTAGCTATGAGAATGTTCTTATGCTATCGCGTAAAAAGAAAAATAGCAAACATAATCTTAAGCAAATAGAGCGAACTAAAGAGGCACATTTAGTTCAGTACTTAAAAAAAGAAGCTGTCTTGGATGAGCAAAAGTATAATTTACTTAAGCTTGATTATCTTGATATAAAAAGAGAATTCAATGAATCATATAAACGATTAGTTGATAAGGTTGAAGATAAGGCTTTATTAAGAAAAGAAAAAACATTCTGGAAGTATTTATATATATTCAGAGAATGGCTAATTAATCGATTTAAAAAGGATATTTTACTTTTAGGAAGAGATATTGTTATTATATTTGCATGTATTAGTTTGGCTCTTTCCTTGAATTATATTAGAGCTATTAAGCAGGTTACAAATAGCATAACAGCACCTTTAATGTTTGCATTTGTATTGTTAGGTATTGTATCAATATTTAATGTCACAAGAATGCATCAAGCATATTCTAAGAAGTTTTATTTTACATCAGCAATGCTGCTTCTTACGATAGCCTGTGGCTTAGGAATGAGTGTCCTATGCTTAACTGGTATTCAATCTGGAGTTAAAATTGATCTAATATATACAGGTGTTATTACAAGCTTTGTTGTAATTGCAGGATACATTTTTGCTTTAGCCTTAATAATTATTGCTAGAATACGTGAGATTAAAGCAGCAAAAAAATAAAGTTTTGGAGTTGATATAATGAAGAAAATCCTGGAAAAAATAAGGAATATGAAGGATTCTTATAAAATATTGCTTTTCCGTTGGTGGTTTAGTGCAGCGGTTTGTTTCTTCATTGCTATGGGATTACAATTTGGTAATCAAGGATCAACTTTTGAATTAGTATTTGGATTAGGGCTCGGAATAGGAGTAGCTAATTTATTGTTATTTAATTCCATCATATCAAGTGTATTTGATATCGAACGTAGAGGTAAGATAGCTAATAAAAAAATGAGTGAGCGTTCGATAATTGAGGGTGTATGGTATATGCTTTCAGAAATTTTGAAGAGTATGATTGCAGTTTATATTGTATCGTGGATATATCAAGGAATTAATGTTTTAATTAATTTAATTGGTAATTATCCAGATGATCATATTGGATTTGCACTTGAGCCAATTTGCTTTGGAATTTTCTTTACAATTGTTTATCAATTACTTGGTCATATTTGGGATTTGCTAGTAATATTAGCTTCAAAGATTTTTAAAAAAGGCAAGGATAGGGAAAATGAACAAAATATTTAATCCTAAAATTCGCGACAATAAAGTATTATACCAGCTTTTAAATCAGGCTGATTCATATTTTGAAATGCCAACTCCCAAAATACATCCAAATGGCTCTACAACATATATGGGGATGGCAATATGCAATTTAGCATTGAGCTATTTAATTACTAAGGATTCTAAGTACTTAAATGAATGCATTAGGTTTTTAGATTGTGTTACGGGCTACGAAGTATGGGGTGCAAATCATTTGGTTAATGTTGATTTATCAGCCTCATTTATCTTATTTGGTATGAGTCTGGCAATTAATTGGCTAGGTGAATACTTGGACGAGAACTTAAAGAAAAAGTATTTAAATAAAATACAGCTACAAGCAAGGATAATGTATGAATATAAAGTTAAGACCGTCGGTAGTGGGTGGAGTACTAACTATTGGCAAAATCATAATTGGATTAATCATACCAGCTTATTAATGGCTAGTTTTGTAGTTGATACTGTTGAAAGCAAAAAGTGGCAAGAAGATGCACTTAAGAATTTTGATTATATTTATCGCCATTTACCAGCTGATGGTTCAAATTATGAAGGCGTAAGCTATTGGCGTTATGGTGGAATTTGGTTATTTATAAGTGCATATTTGATCAAGGAGCAGTTGAATATTAATTATTTTGATATTGTTCCGTATTTTAGAAATACATTTTATTTTAGGCTATATTTGAGTGATTCAAAAATGTATAGACAATTAAATTTTGGTGATTGTCATGATAAATATAGTTCTCATCCTGTATTTTTGTATTATATGATTTCTGATATTTATGATGATCCTTATGCAAGATGGTATGCAAATTATATTTTTGATAATTATTTATTTGAAGAACAGTATCGTTCTAAAATAAAACCTGGTATTTTACCAGAATTATGGTTGTGTTACTTATTTTATAATGAAGGACCAATAAAAAATGTTAATACAATGCCAAAATATCATTATTTTGAGGATTTAGGCTTACTGGCTATTAGAAGTTCTTTTGATGCAGATGCCACAACATATGCAGTAAAGTGCTCATATCCGGGAGGACGTTTACAATTTGAAACCTCGAAAATGAGCTTGAATCATATGGCTTTAGCTCATCAGCATCCGGATAATTTATCTTATATTTTAACTAAGGGAAATGATTATTTTGTGATAGATGATGGATATAACAGGAATATAGAGGAGTATGATCATAATTCAATTTTAGTTGATGGCAAATTACTTGATGTAATGAATAAAAGTGATTGCTATATTGAAAATATGAAATACCGTATCTCGCAGGGGCTTGATATTGATAATTATCATGGGAATGTTAATGGATTTGTAACGTTAGATGATATTTATGCTGTAACTATGGAAAATACAACTCTTTATCCGATAAAAGCTGATATGGAGGAAGTCTCTAGAACAATAATCACGCCAAATTTAGACTATTTAATTTATATTGATATTTTAAAAAGCAAAAAGGAACATAAGTATGAGGTTATTTTAAATAGTGATTACAAGGCTATAGAAATTGAGAATGGTGATTTATATAATGGTCATCAGAATAGTCTATATCATTATGTGTTAAATAACGAATATGAAAGACGTTCATATGAACGAATAGTAAAGAGTGTAATGACAACTCAAGAGCCAGATAATTATTGTATGGTAAAGCTCAATGGTACATCTTACACGACTACTGCATCAGATGCAGTTATAATTGAAATTTTAAGCTTTAAAGAACTAAATATAAAGAAAACAAAATATGGATATAAGATTAATAACAATGCTTTATATTTAGGTAGCTGTGAAAAGTATAAAACAGATGCGAAGGCATTATATGTTTTTGAATATGATAATAAGAAATATGCGGTTGTAATTAATGGTAGCTACTTAATTACAAATAAAGAAATTTTAAGGAAGGAGATTGTAAGCAATTACATTGTAAGGTTATGAGATATTTAAATGAAAATTTTGAACAAGCGGTTAATGTCAATAGTAAGTTTAAAGCAATGATAGAAAATATGAAAACTGAAGTTAATAGTTTTTATGGAAGCTTTCATGATGATCCTAGCATTATTAGTGAATGGGGCCACTATTATTTTTGTAATGATGATGGGGGTAGACTGATTTTTGATATAAATAATCCAAAGAGTCATGTTTGTACTATCTGCAAAAAGGACTTCAAAAATGAAGTATATGATGGAGTTTGGACATACTTTTATCGTAATGAAGCTGTATTAACTGCTCTTAAATCTGCGGTATTATATGCGTATTATAAGGATGATAAATATCTAGATATTATTAAAAACATTTTAGGCTTTTATGCTAAAAATTATCTTTCCTTTAAAATCCATAATAAAGAGCGTCAGGTATTTGATTCATATGAGGAAATGACATGGGGATGTGGAAGAATTCTGCCACAAGGCTTGAATGAGTCAATAATTGCAATTCGAATGATTAATGCCTTAGAAATTGTAAAGAATGACATTGGACAAGAATTCCTTGATTATGTTTATGAACATATGTTTAAGGAAATGTATAGACTTTTAAGACCACAGGTAAATCAGATTCATAACATTAGATGCTGGAACAATAGTGCTATTGGTGTGATAGGCTTATTCTTTAATGATAAAGAGATGATTGATTTCGCTTTTGAAGGTGAGTACAACATTAATCGTCAATTAGAAGTAGGTGTAACAAAGGATTATTTTTGGTATGAAGGATCTATTCATTATAATTTCTTTACCCTTGAGGGTGTCACTAATTTATTGATTTTTGCAAAATTGTACAATCATGAATTTAAAACAGAAAGTATTATCGAGCATATGTTTATAGAAGCCTATAATTATGCTTTCTCAAATCAATACTTCCCAAATCCAAATGATGGATGGCCATCAATTAATTTAAAAACATATAGCTATATATATCAAATGGCTGTAAAGTGTTTCGGATATGATTCTCCTGTTGGAAATATTTTGAAGAATATCTTGAATGACCCAAATCCAAGGACAACATTACCTTTATCTAAACCATATTATTTTGATAATGATGTTTCATATGAGCATCTTGTTCTAAATACTGATTTTGATTATGTTAATTATAAAAAGGTCCCACAATCTACAAGAAATTATCCAATATCCCAATTTGGTATGCTAAGAAATAATAATTTTAATATTTTTATGAAATATGGATTGAACGGACCTAGTCATGCACATCCAGATATTATGAATGTTGAAATTACTTATAAATCGTATTTAATTACAAGAGATATGTCTAATCCAGGATATCAGTCAAGGCTTTATAAAGAGTGGTTTAAAAAAACCGTTAGTCATAATACAGTGGTTACGGATTATAAAAATATTACTAAGACATCTAGAGCTGAAGAAAACGATTACTCTTCAAATATGATTATGGCCAAGTCACAAGATGTTTATGCTGGTGTTGATTATCAAAGAAAAATCATTTTAAATGATGATGGATTCGAGGATGAATTCGTTGTTACATCATCAGAAGAACATAATTATGATTATGTTTTCCATATTGAGAAGGAATTTGAATTAATATCAAATTTGAAATTGGAAAATACGGATATTGGCTATGATGATAATGGATATCAATTTTTCCAGGATGTTAATAAGATAAATAAATTTGATGGAAAATTAGTCTTTAAGAGAAATAATGAATTATTTGTTTTTACGATTGATTCAAAGGATAAGGATGTTTATATAATGAAAAGTTATGATAATCCAATTGATCATGTTAGAACAACAATTATAGTTCGTAAGTATGATACAAATACGAAGTTTAAATTAAAGATGGAGGTAAAATAATATGGATTTACAAAACTATTTTATTAATTCTGAAATTGAAGGTAAGGAAGTTGATCCTGGTGTATTTAGAAAGGTTCTAGCCCATAATGATAATTTGATGATTTGTGAGCTAGAGTTTCAAACGGGAGCGATTGGAAAACTTCATTCCCATCCACATGAGCAAATTACATATATTATTTCAGGAAAATTTGAATTTGAAATTAATGGTGTTAAAAAAATATTAGTTGCTGGAGATACTACCTATAAGCAGCCTAATGTTGTGCATGGTGCTGTATGTCTTGAGCATGGTAAGCTTGTAGATATATTTACACCTGAAAGAAAAGATTTTTTAAAATAATAAGAGGAGGATAAATACTATGGAAAAAATAGCTTTAATTACCGGTGCTACCGGAGGAATTGGTTTAGCAACAGCTAAAAGACTTGGGCAATCAGGATATAAATTGATTATAAATGGAATTGATGATGAGGCTGCTAAAAAGGCAGAAGCTGAGTTGCATGAATTAGGAATTCAAAGTGAGTATTATCATTTTGATGTTACAAATGAAGAAGAGGTTAAAGCTGCATTTGCTGAAATTTGCAATAAATATGATCATATTGATGTTTTAGTAAATAATGCCGGAGGTCTAGGCGGTAGACATACATTTGAGGATATGCCAACTGAATTTTATCGTAAGGTGTTAGCATTAAATCTTGATAGCGTATTCTATGTTACAAGATCAGCTATCCCTTTACTAAAGAATGGATCAAATGCATCAATTATTAATTTCTCATCAAACGCTGGTTGGAATGCCGGTGGACCTGGTGCAGGTGTTTATGCGACTGCAAAAGGTGCAATTATCACTTTAACACGTGCGTTGGCTAAGGAATTAGTAAAATATAACATTCGTGTTAATGGTGTTGCACCTGGTACAATTGACACACCATTCCATCAAGCAACAAAGGATGCAAATCCTGCATTGTTTGAATCATTTAAAAATAATATTTTAATGAAAAGATTAGGACAAGCTTCAGAGGTTGCTAGTGTTATTGATTTCTTAATTTCTGATGCTGCATCATTTATTACAGGAGAAATTATTCAGGTTAATGGAGGCCAAGATTTCCTATAATGGATTACTTTGATGTTATAAAGCTTGACCCTGTAAATCATTATATCGTTTTAAAAGAGGCTGATTTAATAAAAATTAAATCTTCAATTTCTGATAAGGATTTATCTATCCTTGAAAAGAAACTAAATTACTTATTAGATGAACCATATTATAACGTAATGATGAAGCCAAGAGGATTAGTTAGAGATATAAATCGTCATAATTATGTATCTTTAGCCACATATTACCACCCTAACCCAAATACGGAAAATGGATTACCATATATTCAAAAGGATGGTTTTTCAAATCCAGAGGGTGAGAAATTCGATAAGGATAAATTAAGAAAAACTGCATATATATGTTACTATGAATTATTACTATATTATTTAACTGATAATGTTAAATACTATGATGATGCAAAGAAAAGAATTTTGACTTTCTTTATAGACTCAAAAACTAAGATGTTACCTAATATGAATCATGCTCAAATGATAAGAGGTGTTAATATGGGTAGAGGAATCGGAATTATCGACTTTTCAGCTAATTTCAGCTATACGCTTATCCTTTTACATTCCCTTTATCAAATGAATAAAATAGATGGCAAATTTTATAACCAATTTAAGCATTGGTTATCAGCATATTTGGATTGGCTTGAATATAGTGATATAGCTTTACAAGAGCGAGATGCAAAAAACAATCATGGTATAATGTATGATTTCTTAAAGTTAGTATTATATCGAATATTTAACAGAAAGAAGGATATCAAATCTTTAGTATATTCCTTTATTGATCTGCGGCTACAAAACTCGTTTGCAGAAGATGGCTCAATGCCACTTGAGCTAGCAAGAACAAAATCTAAATCATATTCGTTAATGGGATTCAAAGGAATATATGATTTTGCTCATTTATTGGATGATTTTGATTTGTATGATTTAAGCTGGTATTATAAGAAGGTTAATTTTGAAATAAAAAAAGGATTTGATTTTTTGATTAAGCACTTAGCTATAAATGATGACTGGAAACATTCTCAAGTTGTAACCTTTGATAAGGCAACCTTAGTCCCTCTAATATCTGAGGCAAAGATAAGATTTAGTCAATGGAAGGATATTAAATATCCGGAGGATGATGTTATTGATGATGTTATTTCACTAGTTGGAAAAGCATTGTCTTGTTAATATTATTATGAAAAAGAGCGGATTAAAATCTGCTTTTTTCGTATTAATAGCATGAAGAGGTTTAAAATGGAAAAAATAGAATTAAATAATAAGAAAAGATTAATGAAATATGGAAAGCTTACAAAAGAAGAAATAAGGCATTATTTAGATGATGCAATTGTAAAGGTTAATCGATTAATCGAAAAGGTTGGTAATGATGGATTTTTACACACAAATAGTAGAAATGGGCTTTATCCTAAAGCATTAAATGATCAATGGACTAATGGCTTTTGGACTGGCATTATTTGGCAAATGTATCTATATACTAAGAATGAAAAGTATTTTAATATTGGAAAAATTCATACTAAACTTTTTGACCAAAGAGCTAGTAAAGGACATGATGGACTTACAAACCATGATGTAGGCTTTTTATATTCTTTATCAGCTGTTGCAGATTACAAAATAACTGGTGATAAATATGCATTAGATGTTGCTTTAAAGGCAACTAAAGTATTAGCTGAACGCTTTTTACCTAATGTTGGAGTTATTCAAGCTTGGGGTAAAATTGGCGAAGATGGTGTTAATAAGAATAGAGTTATAATTGATACAAATATGAATCTGCCTATTCTATATTTTATTGCTGATGAAATTAATGACTCAAAATATAGTGATATTGCTACCTCACATTTAAATAAAACTATTCCATGTTTAATAAGAGAGGATGGAACAACCTATCACACATTCCACTATGATGATAATGGGAATCCTTTACGCCCGAGTACTCATCAAGGAAAAAATGATTACTCTATTTGGACTAGAGGCCTTTCATGGGGTATTTATGGATATCCTCTTATTTATAAATATAATCAAGAAAGAAAGGATTTAATTCCTCTAGCAAAGAATATACTCAATGCTTTCTTAAATCGTTTGCCTGATGATTTAGTTTGTCCGTGGGATTATGACTATGAATGCTATGACGGAGTATTGAAGGATGCTGGTACAATGCCTATTGTAGCCTTGGGTATTTTAGAAATGATAAAGTATAAAGAATATTTTACTGAAGATGAAATTCAAGATTATGAATTAATTGCTCATAATATATTGCAAGTGCTAATAAAAAACAATTACATAGCCTTTGAAAATGCGCCATGGGATGATGGATTTGTTCGACATAGTGTAAAAAGCGTTTATAATGAGGGAATAAATGAATTTTGCTTATGGGGAGATTACTATTATATTGAATTATTAATGAAATTATATAATGATAAGACAGTGCAGTTTTGGTAAGTGGTTTAAAGCAGGACTTTCACCCTGCTTTGTATTTTACTTTTAATAACTTTGTTTTAACATTTTTCGCTATTTACGGAATGTAATACCGAAATAGTCGATAATTCCAATTGTTGTTATATAATATAAAGTAGTAGGAGTAATGAGGATGTATATTATTGCCCAATTGCAATGATTGGATTATAGTGGAAAAGCTAACTGATTTTGGCTATAATGATTTTAAATATCGTCTTGGTAAAATGAAAAAATAAAATGCCTTAGCAATTAAAACTATAAAAAACAATACTATATTTATAAAAAATGATATAGATTACTATTATATTATGGTGTATAATAATACACGTCAATTGAAGATTATTTTACATATATTGCCATTGCAGCTATGCATGGCATTTTCTTATGTTAGATTATCGTAAGGATTAGGAGGAAACGTTATGGATAAATTATTTGAGGCTATTAAGACTATGTTTGAAGGACTAAGTATATGGGGATGGATTGGTCAAATATCAGGCTTGATAGGGTTTATAATAATTCTTGTTTCCTTCCAATGTAAGAAAAAAACATATTGCTTACTTGCCGGGCTTTCAATGTTTTTATTCATTATTGAATCTACAGCATCGGTAGCATCTATGGCTAACTTTTCTGTTTGTGTTATGACATTAATTAGAAATTTATGGATGTATGTAAGACTTAAAACTGGTAAAGGTGAATTTGATAAAAAATTTATTTGGATTTTACTTGGTTTAATGTGGATTGGTCAAATCATATATATGAGTATAACTAATAGCTTCTTGGAATTAACGAGCTACTTTACACCAGTTACAGCCACAATACTTACAATTTTACAAAATAATAAAAATTACTATGTTGTTAAGCTTGGAATTTTAATTCAAGAAAGCGGAGCATTAGCACTGTTTATAATATGTGGATTTCCATTTTCGATTTTTAGACAAATAATACTAGTTTCATCCGTTATTTTTAGTATTATTGTTTTAATAATAAAGGATATAAGACTTCGTAAAAAAAGTATTGAATACGAAGAATAAATACAATATTAACAGCTAGTTTAAACAAGAGTTTTGCAATTTTTCTTTGCAAGACTTTTTTCTATTAAAATATGGAATTAATGCCTTTATTTTTTACGAAAATAGTATAAAATAGTTTTGTGGAAGGGGTTAATATTATGAAGAAATTATTTAATGGCTTATCAGTAAAAAATTTTATTGGACTTACAATTGCAGGTATAATTAATGCCGTTGGTGTGACTTTATTTTTAAGCCCACTTGGTTTAATAGATGGAGGGCTATCAGGTACATCTATATTTTTAGATAAAATAACTCCAGCATATTTAGTTTTATCTTATTTCTTGATTATTCTAAACTTTCCTTTTTATTTGCTAGCACATAAGAAAATAGGTAAAACATTTATAATTTATTCTTTATATGCGATAGCTATATATTCTGCTATTGCGTATATTTTAAAGGATGTAGTTAATTATAATTATGAGATAAACGGATCTCCAATAGTAGGACATGATATGCTACTAGGTGCATTATTTGGAGGATTATTGTCAGGTATTGGGTCTGGAATGACAATAAGATTTGGTGGAGCATTAGATGGTGTTGAGGTTATGGCTGTTTTATTTGCTAAAAGGCTTGGTATGACAGTAGGAAGCTTTGTAATGGCATATAACGTATTGTTATATGTTATATGTGCTGTTTATTTTAAGTCATGGGAAATACCTTTATATTCAGTTATCGCATATTTTGTAGGTATTAAGACGGTTGATTTTATTGTAGATGGTCTAGATAAAGCAAAGGCAGCTCTTATAATAACTGATAATATGGAAGATGTTGCTAAAACATTAAGTGAAGAATTTAAGCGTGGTGTAACTATAATGGATGCGAAGGGGTATTATTCTAATACAGAAAAGCATGTTCTTTATGTTGTTGTTAATAGATTTGAAGTTGCAAAGCTTAAGAAAGTTTTGCTGATGAAGGATTCTAAAGCCTTTGTATCTATTTTGGATGTATCAGATACTCTAGGGAATCAGGTTAAGTTAGGTAAAGTAAAAACTAGTAAATAATACGTAATTATATATTTCTAGAATATGAAAACAAACTATGATATAATTAGTTGAAAATAGGTGGTTTTATGATAAAGGTTAAAGATTTAGATTATAGCTATACAAAAGAAGATCATGCGTTAAAAGGAGTATCTTTTGAGGTTAAAGACCAAGAATGGCTATCAATACTTGGTCATAATGGTAGCGGAAAATCTACAATATCTAAGCTGTTAGTAGGAATACTTGCTCCAGATAAGGGAACAATTGAAATCAATGGTCAGCTTCTTGATGAAGATAGTGTTGATGAGGTTCGTAAGCATATTGGAATTGTTTTTCAAAATCCTGACAATCAATTTGTTGGAGTAAATGTTAAATATGATATTGCGTTTGGGCTTGAAAATAGAAAAGTTCCAAGAGAAAAAATGATAAAATTAATCGATGAATATTCAGAAAAGGTTGGAATGCATGAGTACTTAGAGCGTGAGCCTCAAACTTTATCTGGTGGTCAGAAACAAAGAGTTGCTATTGCAGGAATACTAGCGCTTGATTGCGATATTATCATCTTAGATGAAGCTACATCTATGCTTGACCCTCAGGGTACAAGAGATATTATCAATTTAATCAAAGAGTTAAAGGATACTTATCATAAAACAATTATTACTATCACACATGACCTAGATTTAGCAAAATTATCAGATAGAATCATTGTAATGAAGGAAGGAAATATCATTGCAAATGATGTACCATCCAAAATTTTTGAGCAAGATGAAATGCTTAAAAGCTCAAATCTAGACATTCCATTCAATCTTCGTCTTTATAAGGAAGTAAAAGAGGATGAGATGCTAAGTAAGAATGAAAGGCTAGTTGATGTATTATGGAAATTAAACTTTTAAATTTATCGCATACATATGAGGGCTTAACTAAAAATGATCTTGTTGGAGCGATTAAGGATGTAAATCTAACAATTAGTGATAAAGATGAATTTGTTGCAGTATGTGGTAAAACTGGTTCTGGTAAATCAACAATGATTCAGCATATGAATGGTCTACTTTTACCAAGTAGTGGTTCAATTGATATCTTAGGTAGTGTTTTAACACCTAAGAAAAGAAAGAACCCTAAGCTTACACCAATTAGAAAAAGAGTAGGCTTTGTATTTCAGTTCCCTGAATATCAGCTATTTGAAGAAACTGTATTGAAAGATATAATGTTTGCCCCAAAGAATTTTGGGCAATCTGAAGAAGAAGCTAAAAAAGCTGCTTTTGAGGTTTGTAAGCTTCTTGGAATTAATGAGTCTTTACTAAAAAAGAGCCCATTTAATTTAAGTGGTGGTCAGATGAGGAAGGTCGCTATTGCAGGGATTTTATCATATAATCCAGATGTATTAATCTTAGACGAGCCTACAAGGGGGTTAGATCCTGAGGGCGCTAAGGAAATTATGGAGATATTTTATAAGATTCATAAGAATATGCATAAAACGATTATTCTTATAAGTCATGATATGAATGTTGTGTATAAGTATGCAACAAGAATAGTTGCACTAAAGGATGGAAAATTATTATATGATGGCTTGAAGGAAGAATTGTTTAAAAGTGGAAGATACAAAGAATTTGATTTAGATAAACCACATGTTCTTTCGGCAATTGACTATATCAATCAAGAAATGGGATATGATTTATCATATAACAATTATGACTTAGAGGATTTATTAAAATCACTTAAGGAGGTGGCATAATGAACAATATTACTATTGGTCAATATGTGCCAGGTACTTCTTGGATATATCGAATGGACCCAAGAATTAAAATATTTTTGGTTATTGGTCTTATGGTATTATTATTTTTAATTCCAAACATTTATGTCATGTTAGGGGCATTAGCTTTATTTGCAGTAATGTATTTAACAACAGGTGTTCCAATTTTAAAATTTTTAAAAGGAATGAAGCCAATTTTGTTTTTGGTTACATTTACCTTTATTCTACAAACAATATATAATCAAACTGGTAGACTATTATATACTTTTAATTTTCAAATTGGCTTATATCAAACATTAATGATTGTAGGAATTGTACTATTATATTTCTTTACCAAGAAATACATACCACTTAAGTTTATATATTTATTAATTGCGTTTGTATCGTGCTTTGCAGTTCAATTGATAAAATTTGAAAGCTTTGTTTGGGCAGATTATAACTATAAGATTTATGAAGATGGAATTTTAAAGGGATCATTCTTCTTTATAAGAATAGTATTGATGCTAGGAATAACATCATTACTTACATTTACTACAATGAATACAGATATTAATAATGGCCTTGAATGGCTGCTTAATCCACTTAAGTATATAAAGGTTCCTGTTGGAATGATTTCAATGATGTTTTCATTAACTTTGCGTTTTATTCCTACACTTGTAGATGAAACAAGGAAAATAATGAAAGCACAGGCATCTCGTGGTGTAGATTTTAATGAAGGTAGCTTAAAACAAAAGATTTCGCAAATTGTTTCATTACTTGTGCCGATGTTTGTAACATCATTTAAAAAGGCTGATGATTTAGCTAATGCGATGGAAGCCAGAGGCTATGTTGTTGGTGCTAAAAGAACGAAATTAGATTTGCTTAAATTCCATTTAGTCGATTATGTATCCATGGTAGTATTTTGCTTAATGATTGCGGGTGTTGTATTTGCAAGAATCTATTTATAATGTTAAGTGTATAGTTGCATATGACGGTTATGATTATCAAGGCTTTCAAATTCAACATGATGAGCCAACAATAGAATTAGAGCTTAAAAAAGCACTTAGCATTTTATTTAATGAAGATGTTAAGATATATGCTTCAGGAAGAACTGATAAGGGCGTTCATGCAAGAGGCCAGGTAATTAATTTTTATACTAAAATGAAAATTGATGAGTGCAAATTTAAATATGCGTTTAATAGAACATTACCTCATGATATTAGAATTTTAGATTTGAAGTATGTAGATAATGATTTTCATGCAAGATTTAGTGCTAAATCAAAGGAATATCGTTATTATATTAAGACAAAGAATTATGACGTTTTTGAATCAAGATATAGTGTGTATATTCCCAATCTAGATGTTGAGAGGATGAAGGATGCGTTAGCTTTATTTGTTGGGACTCATGATTTTAGTGCTTTTTGTAGTGCAGAGGTTGATGAAAGGAAAAGTTGTGTAAAAACTATCACTAAAGCAGAGTTAAATGTAATTGGTGATAATTTAGAATTTGTTTTTGAAGGTACTGGTTTTTTAAAATATCAAATAAGAAGAATGATGGGGACGATTATTGCGATTGGTAGGGGAAAAGAAGACAAAAAAAGAATACTTGAATTATTTGAGTCAAAGTCTAAACAAATGCGTTTTCCGATAGCTCCTGGCAATGGTCTTTTCTTATATAAAGTTAATTATTAAGTAATGTATGCAGCATTTTAGGTGCTGCATATATTTGTTTTCATTTAATCTTCTTTCTAAATACTCAGGTAAATCCTCCATAAGCTTATTTTAGATATACAAATATTTATGCTTTCTTGTTTTTTTTTTACTCATTTTGTGGTAAAGTAATAGTAATGATTTAAAATGAGAGGTAATGGTAGTATGCCAGGAATTTTTATTACCCTAGAGGGTGGAGAAGGTAGTGGAAAAACTACAATAATTTTAAGTATTGAAAAGTATCTAAAGGAAAATGGCTATGATGTTGTCACAACAAGAGAGCCTGGTGGTGTTCCTATTGCAGAACAAATTAGAAATGTCATTTTAGATGTTAATAATACAAAAATGTGTAATGAAACAGAAACATTACTTTATGCAGCATCTCGTATGCAGCATCTTCATGAAAAGGTTATTCCAGCGTTAAACGAAGGTAAGGTTGTTATTTGTGATAGATATTTAGATTCATCACTTGTATATCAGGGTTATGCTAGAGGAATTGGTATTGATAATGTTTTAAATGCTAATTGCTTCGCTCTTGATCATATGCCAGATGTGACCTTCTTTATTGATGTAACACCAGAGGTTGGACTTCAAAGAATATCCGGAAGAGATAAAATTGATAGATTAGATAAGGAAAGCCTATCATTCCATCAACGTGTATATGATGGATATGTTAAATTATCAGAACAATATCCAGATAGAATCAAAAGAATTGATGGACAAAGAGATAAAGAAGAAGTTATTGCGGATGTAATAGAAGAAATTAAGAAGGTATTAAAGAGGTAGAGGATGAACTTTAATTTAGTAAGCCAGCAAGCAGATATTAAACGAATATTACTTAACACTAAAAGTAAAAATAGATTAAGTCATGCATATATTTTTAGCGGCCCAAGTGGAGTCGGTAAAAAAGAAATGGCCTACTATTTTGCAATGATGCAGTATTGTCAGAATGAGGAGCCTTGTATGACATGTCAAAATTGTCATCAAATTCTTAATAATGAGCATCTAAATGTATTTGTAATATCATCAGATACGAAAACAATAAAGAAGGAACAAATTGTAGATTTACAAGAGGAATTTTCAAAAACAAGTAATGTTCCAGGGCCAAGAATATACATAATATTAGATGCGGATAAAATGAATCCTCAAAGCCAAAATAGCTTACTTAAGTTTATTGAGGAGCCAGAGGAAGGAATTTATGGTATTTTATGTACAACAAATATAAGCAAAATATTGCCTACCATAATTTCAAGATGTCAAATATTTAATTTTAAAGCATTAGATGATAGATACCTAGACTCTTTACTTGAGGAAAAAGGGTTAGATAGTAAGATGGCATCAATATTATCAAAGCTAACAAATAATTATGATGATGCGATGGCTTTATCATCAGATGTAAATATGCTTAAAATAGCAGAGTTATTTGATGATTTTTTAAGAATTAACAAGGCATCAGAGGCTATTGTTTACCAAATGAAGAATCAGTCATTTTTTGATAATTATGATAATTTATTGAGATTTTTGAACATTTTGGTTGTTCTATATGAGGATATAATTGCTTTGTATAATGGATCACTTGATATCCATTTAAAGGGATACATTAATGAAATAGCAAAATATAAAAACATTGTTACTTATGAAGCTGCTAAAAGGAATATGGAATTTGTATATTCATTGATAAAGAAGCTTCAAAGCAATGTAATACCAAAAAACGTATTAACAAACTTGTTTGTAAACTTATTTTGATTGGAGGTTTTAAGGTGAAAGCCTGTAGAGTACAATTTAAACACTTAGGGAAAAGATATTTTTTTGGGTGTGAAAAAATAAATGTTAAATCGGGGGATCGAGTTGTTGTATCTACAATTAGAGGTCTTGAGTTGGGTGAAGTAGTTGGTGAAGCCTTTGATCTTAAAAAGGAAGATATTACTGGTGAACTTAAAGATATTCTAAGAAAAGCTAGTCCACGTGATATTGAAGAGTATAATGCAAATAAATGCTTAGAAGAGGATATAATTCAAAAAACTAAGGATTTAGTTAAGAAGAATTCCTTGGATATGAAGGTATTAGGAGCTGAATACACTTTAGATAGACAAAAGCTAATTATTCACTTTGAATCAGAAGGAAGAGTAGATTTTAGAGACCTTGTTAAGGATTTAGCAGAAATATACCGCACTAGAATTGAACTACGTCAGGTAGGCTCAAGAGATGGAGCTAAGGTTTTTGGTGGTATTGGTCCTTGTGGACTTGTGGTTTGTTGTCAAACATTCTTAACTGATTTTGCTAATGTATCTGTTAAAATGGCTAAGAATCAAAATTTAAGCTTAAACCCTGTTAAAATCAGCGGTAATTGTGGGAAACTTTTATGCTGTATAAATTATGAAAATGATGTTTATACTGAGCTTAGAAGAAATGCTCCAGATGTTGGAGATATCGTGTCTACTGAAAAAGGTGAGGCCAAGGTGTTGACCTGTGATGTTATTAATAAATCACTTAAGGTTAAATATTTACCGGATGAAGGCTTTGGATTCTTAAAATTTGAAGATGTAAAGGTTATTAGAAGTAAAAAGGATAAAAAGAATAATGATAATCATAGTGATGATTCATTAAGAGGTTTAGAATAATGGCTGAGGTAATTAATGATTTACTTGGTAAGCCTGGGCTTAAGATATATCAAGACTATGAGATGTTTAATTTTTCACTTGATTCGATTTTACTAGCAAATTTTGTTACAATAAAAAAGAATGATAAGATGATAGTTGATTTAGGTACAGGTAATGCACCTATTCCTTTATATATATCACTTAATACGGATGCGAGTATTTATGGCTTTGAAATTCAAAAAAAGTCCTATGATTTAGCAATTAAAAGTGTTAAAATTAATAGTAGGGAAGACCAAATTAAAATAATCAATGATGACATCAAAAACGCTTCTAAAATTTTAGGTAAGTATAAAGCGGATGTTGTAACCTCAAATCCCCCATTTTTTAAGTATAATGAGGGGAAGTCTCATATTAATAAAAATGATGAAAAAACAATTGCTCGTCATGAGGTATTAATTACCTTAGATGAGATTTTACAGGAAGCATCAGATTTGTTAAAAAATGGTGGCACGTTTGCAATGGTTCATAGACCAGATAGGCTATTAGACATCATAACTGGATGTAAGAAGTACCGGCTTGAGCCTAAAAGATTACGCTTTGTCTATCCAAAGAATAATCAAGAATGTAATCATATTTTAATTGAATGTCGCAAGGATGGACTTCCTGGTGGATTGAAGATTTTGCCACCTCTTATTATTCATACTGAGGATAATGCTCATACAGAAGAGGTAATTAAAATCTATAATAATGAAAAATAAATAGCTTTCAAGGATAAGGAGTGATTAATATGTTTTTAAGCTTATTAACAAAGAAAGAAAAATTAAAATTTTTAGATATCGCTGTCTATATGATTGATATTGATGGAAAGCCAACAGAGGTTGAAAAGAAATTAATTAGTCGTATTTATGGCGAGTTAGGAAGAGAGATTGTAGAGGAATATACATTCTCAAAATCTGATTCTATTGATGATACAATCGACTTTTTTAAGGAGTGTAATCAAGCAGTTAAAAATATCGTGTTTTTAAATTTGGTTCAAATCTCAATGGAGGATGATTTATATAATACGCTTGAGCATTTATTCTTAGAAAGAGTTGAAAAGGAATTAAATATCTCTACTGAAAAGCGTAAGGAGCTAATGCAAATCGTTTATGATGAGCGTGATGTAAGAGAAAAGGCTATGCGTGTTATTAAGTATTAATATGAAGCGAATATATAGCTATAATAATCAAGAAAATATTTTATATTTAGTTGCTACGCCTATTGGGAATTTAGATGATATTACATTTAGAGCAATAAAAACACTAAATAGTGTGGATAGAATATATGCAGAGGATACAAGGAATTCGCGAGTATTACTAGAGCACTATAATATTAATACTCCCTTACATTCTTATCATGAATATAATAAAGAATTAAAGGAAGATGAAATAGTATCCTATATAAAGGAAGGACATAGCGTTGCGATTATATCTGATGCAGGACTTCCGGTTATTTCAGATCCAGGGTTTGATATTGCAAGACGTTGTATTGAAGAGGATATTCCTGTAACACCTATTCCTGGTGCATCAGCCGGAATAAGTGCACTTATTGCATCTGGTATGAATCCTAAACCTTTTATGTTTTATGGCTTTTTAGATTCTAAAACAACTCATCGAAAAAATGAACTTGAGGATTTAAAAAGATTGCCATTTACAATTATATTTTATGAGGCACCTCATCGTATTAAAGCGATGCTTGAGGATTTAAATTCTGTTTTTGGAGATAGAAACATTTGTATTGGTAGAGAACTTACAAAAAAATTTGAAGAGTTTATTCATGGCTCTATAACTGAGGTTTTAGAGGTGTGCGATACATTTAAGGGTGAAATGGTTGTAATTGTAGATGGGTATGAGGACAAAGAGGTAGAAGAAAACATTAATCCTATCGAGAAGATAAATGAGCTTATATCTATAGGCTACAAATCTAAAGAAGCAATTAAAGAGGTTGCGAATGAATATAAATTAGATAAAAAAGAATTATATGATTTATATGTTAGAAGCAAAAATAACAATTAAAAAAAGAATAGCATAATGAGTGCTATTCTTAATAATCATTTTTAATTAGAAGAAAGTGATGAGCTTTCTTCTTTATCTTTGATACACATTTTCACAAATGCTGAAGCGGCTACACATCCTAAAATAGCATTAAGCATTCCAGATAAGAATAATCCTGATCCTTGTAGCATGAAGCTTAAAGCCCATAGAAGCGAAGAAATAGAGAAGGATAATTTTAACCATTTAGCATCTAATCTATTATCACAAACTACAATCGAATATTCTAAATTGGCTATAATAGGTAAATATCCATACCATTTGGCTGGATCGGTTCCTTTCCAAGGTGTGAAAGTGTTTTTACCCATAATACCGCAATATAATCCTACCGCTACACCTAAAATTATCAATACATAATTAACAATTTTAGTATTTTTGTTAAAATATACGAGACCATTTCTTGTTATGCTTATTATTTCTTGAACAATGCTTGCCCAAGCATTAGATATAAATTCACCAATTGCTAGTAAAACATGCCCAGCAACCTGAATGAACAACATATTTTTTTTGCTTTTAAATGAAGATGAAATAATAAAAATTAAAATGGCAAGTGTGGAAAATATCGTTGATATCCATCCTAAAAGAGTATTTGGGAAAATGTGCTCCCAAAATCCTAAAAACATTAAAACCCTCCTTATTTAATTTTTCTTTTACTTGACAAGTACCAAAGAGCTACAGCTCCTATAACTGATAAGCAGAAGCTTATTGCAATAATAATCCAGAAGCCTCCTTTATTATTATTTAATGGAACATCAACATTCATACCAAATAGCGAAGCGATTAAGGTAGGGATTGATATAATTAAAGTAATAATTGCTAGTATCTTCATTACTATGTTCAAGTTATTGGAAATGATAGAAGCGTATGCATCCATTGAACCTGATAAAATGTCACGATAAATGGAACACATTTCGATTGCTTGGTTGTTTTCAATTTCAACATCCTCAAGCAAATCAAAATCAGCTTCATATTTCTTATATTCTGGTAACCTTGCAACCTTTGTTAATACCACCTTATTTGCATTTAGTGAAGTTGATAAGTATACTAAGGACTTATTAATACTCATTAACTGAAATAATTCTTTGTTTTTCATTGATGAGTGAAGTACACCTTCAACCTCTTTTGTTTTTTTATCAATTTGAGTAAGAGCTATGATATATAAGGTTGCAATTCTATACATTATTTGAAGAGAAAGCCTAACATGCTTATGAGGCTCAATTTTTTTAAATTTTTGCAAGATGTTAGCAACTAAATTTGTTTCCTTTGAGCACATTGTTACAATGTACTTTGAATTATACATAATTGAAAAGGGAATTGTTTCATATTGTTGTTCCTCAATTACGGGAATATCTAGGGTAATTAATGTATTATCATCATCTATATCAAGGTGGGCTGATTCTTCAGAGTCCAATGCACCTGTTAGCATATCAACATATAGACCAGTTTTATTACATATTTTTTGAACATCATCAAGTGTTGGTTTAGTAATATGAATCCAAGAATTTTCTTCAATTGCTGATTCCTCAAATGTACCCTCATAAATTACATTAAATTTGTTGTTAATTTCTTTAAAAACCTTAATCATACTATCATCTCCAAATAATATACTTATAACCTAATTATAACACATATGTATTTAAAAAGGATATATAAATAAAAAAAGTTAGTCCGATTTAGATATGAGGATATTTCTGGAATGTTTTTACAAAGCTACCCGAAAACTACAAAAATTTTTTTAAAAAAATGTTGACAATGTCAATAGGTATTGTTATAATGTATAAGCACGTGTGCGTAATAACACGTTCATAGTGGGAGGATTGAAAGTCCACTATATACCACATTTTAAAAAGTTAGGAGGAATTATCGTGGCTAAGAAACTTGTAAAAGTTGTAAAGTTACAAATCCAAGCCGGTAAGGCAAATCCAGCACCTCCAGTAGGACCAGCTCTTGGTCAAGCCGGAGTAAATATCCCTGGTTTCTGTACTCAATTCAATGAGCAAACTAAGGATAAGATTGGATACATTTTACCAGTAGTAATCTCAGTATTTGACGATCGTTCATTCAGTTTCGTCGTTAAGACACCACCTGCTTCAGATTTATTATTGAAAGCTGCAGGAATTCAAAAGGGTTCTGGAAATGCTAAGACTACAAAAGTTGGTACTATTTCTCAAGCAAAATTAAAGGAAATTGCTGAAATGAAGATGCCAGACTTAAACGCAAACGATGTTGAGGCTGCTATGCGCATTATCGCTGGTACAGCTAGAAACATGGGAATTGTCGTTGAAGACTAAGTTTAGGATCTATTAAGACGATCTAAAAGCTTGTGGGAGGAAATCCCGTTTATACCACATTTTTAGGAGGATACATATGAAGAGAGGAAAAAAATACGTTGAAGCTGCAAAGCTTGTAGATTCTACAAAGAAGTATGATCTAGTTGAAGCATTAGATCTTGCTATCAAAACATCTACAACTAAGTTCGACGCTACTGTTGAAGTTGCATTCCGTCTAAACCTAGACCCTCGTAAGGCTGAACAAAATCTACGTGGAGCTATCGTTTTACCAAATGGTACAGGAAAAACTCGTAAGGTTTTAGTTCTTTGCCGTGGTGCTAAGGCTCAAGAAGCAACTGCTGCAGGTGCTGATTATGTTGGTGATTCTGATTATATCAACAAAATCAACCAAGGTTGGTTTGATTTCGATGTAATCGTTGCTACACCAGACATGATGGGTGAACTTGGACGTCTTGGACGTGTACTAGGACCTAAAGGTTTAATGCCAAACCCTAAGACTGGTACTGTAACAATGAACGTTGCAAATGCTGTTAAGGAAATCAAGGCTGGTAAGGTTGAATACCGTTGCGATAAAAATGGTCAAATTCAATGCTTAATTGGTAAGACTTCTTTCGGTGCAGAAAAGCTTGCTGAAAACTTTAAGGCTGTTTACTCAGTGTTAGTAAAGAGCCGCCCTACAACTGTTAAGGGTACATACGTTAAGAACATCGCTGTCTCTACAACTATGGGACCTGGTGTTAAGGTTAACGAAGACACTGCTCTATAATAATATTTAATAAGTATTATTTAGATAAAAATCAAATATATGCCGAAGAAAGTAGGCGTGCATTTGGCACTTAATTTCTACCGAGGTATAGCAAAAGAAATATAAGTCTTTTCTATGCCTGTAGAAGAGACTTTTAATTATTATGAAAATTTTAACGGAGGTAAATACTATGGCAAAAGAAGTTATTCTTCAAAAGCAAGAAGCCGTTAATCAAACTTTAGAAAAAATCAATAAGGCAAAGACAATTATTGCATTTGATTATCAAGGATTAACAGTTGCTTCATTTATGCAATTGAGACGTAATCTATTAAAGAGTGGTTGCGAAATCTGCGTTATTAAGAATAATATCAGCCGTCGTGCTGCAACAGAAGCTGGATATCCTGCTTTTGCTGAATCATTAGTAGGACCTAAGGCTATTTGCTTCTCATATGATGATGAAGTAGCTCCTGCTAAGGAATTATTCAATTTCGCAAAAGAAAATACTCAAGTTAAAGTTGCTAGTGGTGTTGTAGCTGGTAAGGAAATGGGATATGATCAATTAGAGATTTTATCAACATTACCATCATACGAAACATTATTAACTCAACTTGCTGCTGGTATGTTAGGAACATTAACTCAATTATCAATTGGTCTTAACATGTTAACAGAAAAAGAAGAAGCCTAATTAAACAAAAAAAATATAAATTATAATACGGAGGAAAATTAAAATGGCTAAGTTAGACAAAGTTACATTTATTGAATCATTAAAAGAAATGACTATTCTTGAAATCAAAGAATTAGTAGACGCTATGAAGGAAGAATTCGGTATCGACCCAACTGCAGTTGCTGCTGCTCCTGCTGCTGCTGGTCCAGCTGCTGCTGCTGAACAAACTGAGTTCGACGTTATACTTGCTAATGCAGGTGCTCAAAAGATCGCTGTTATCAAGGTTGTTAAGGAAATCACTGGTCTTGGACTAATGGAAGCTAAGGCAATCGTTGAAGGCGCTCCTAAGGCTGTAAAAGAAAAGGTATCAAAGGCTGAAGCTGAAGATCTTAAGGCTAAGTTAGAAGCTGCTGGTGCTGCTGTTGAAATTAAGTAATAATTAAAAGACAAAATTATAACCCGAGTTTAAAATTATGAGCTCGGGTTTTAGTTTATTTTAAAGGAATATAGAAGATGACAAATCATTACTATAGCGAAACACAGGAAAATTTAAAAAGTGATCCTACAACATATACATTTTATTTTAAAGAACATAAATTTAAATATACATCTGATAGTGGTGTTTTTTCAAAAAAATACATTGATTTTGGTTCATATACCTTGCTACAAGCATTTAGTCCAAATGAAAATGGTAAGAAACTATTAGATGTAGGCTGTGGATATGGTCCAATTGGTATTACTCTTGGAATTTTATATTCAAATTTAGATGTCACAATGATAGATATTAACGAAAGAGCTGTGTCTCTTGCAAAGAAAAATATTGAACAAAATAAAGCACAAAATGTCAACGTTTTCAAAAGTAATATCTATCAAAATGTTTTAGAAAATGAAAAATATGATTACATTTTAACCAACCCTCCAATAAGGGCTGGCAAAAAAGTTATATATGAAATATATGACGGTGCAATTAAGCATTTAAATGAAAATGGGGAGCTTTGGGTTGTTATTCAGAAGAAACAAGGCGCTCCATCAACAATGACTCACTTGGAGTCAATATTTGGCAACTGTGAGGTAGTTTTAAAGGAAAAAGGTTATTTTATATTAAAATCTACCTGGAAAGGTATTGACAAATAGACAAAAACACCTTATAATGTTAAAATGCTTATAATAGCGTTTTGTGCTTAAATTTTTGCAAAAATAAATACACAAGGGGTGACTTTAATGAGTTACAAAAACGTAAACTATGGAAAGAAATCTGTAAGAAGAAATTACTCAAAGGTTCGTACAGATGTTGCGCTTCCTAATCTAATTGAGATTCAAACAAAGTCTTTTGATTGGTTCGTAACAGAAGGATTGAAAGAATTATTTGAAGATGTATCTCCAATAAGATCTTTTGATGGAAATAATCTTGAATTATATTTCGGAGATTTCCGTTTTGAGGATCCAAAATTTGATGTCGTAGATTGCAAGCTACGTGACATCAATTATGCACGTCCTTTAAAGGTTAAGGTTCGTTTGAATAATAACGCAACTGGTGAACAATTTGAAAAAGAGTTATTTATGGGAGAAGTTCCATACATGACTCCAGTTGGTACTTTTATTATTAATGGTGCTGAACGTGTTGTTATTTCCCAAATTGTTCGTTCTGCAGGTGTATATTATGCTAACGAAATCGATAAAAAGAGTGGCCAGATTAAATATACAGGACAGGTAATCCCTACTCGTGGTGCTTGGATTGAATATGAAACTGGATCTAGAGATGTTTGGTATGGTAAATTAGACCGTTCTAAGAAAATCCCTATTACTACTCTTTTAAGAGCATTTGGTTTATCTAGTAATAAGCAAATCACTGATTTATATGGTGAATCTCCATATATGACAGCCACATTTGAGAAGGATACATCTACAAATAGCGAAGATGCGGCTATTGAGGTATATGCTAAATTACGTCAAGGTGAAAAGGTTCCAGTTGATGGAGCTCGTAACTTCATTGCAACAAGACTATTTGAAGACCGTCGTTATGATCTTCAAAAGGTTGGACGTTATAAATATAATATAAAGCTTGACGTTCTTGAGCGTGCTAAGGGCTATGTCCTTGCAAAAGACGTTGTAGCTTCTGATGATATTTTTGATGATGTAACTGGTGAATTTGCATACTCTAAGGGCGACGTTATTGCTAAGAAGGGTGCAATTATTGAGGGTGAAGTACTTGAAGCCTTGAAGAAGGGCCGTGATGCTTTCCGTCAGGTTGTAGATTTAGGTAGAACTCTTGGTGAGGATGATCCAGTATGTGAAATCCTAGATGTAAAGGTTACAATCGGAGATAAGACTAGTAACGTTAAAATCATTGGTAATGATCAAAGAGAAACTTCATTACATATTACATTATCTGATATTTTAGCTGCAACAGGTTATTATTTCAACCTATATGATGGCGTTGGTCACTTAGATGATATTGACCATTTAGGAAACCGTCGTCTACGTTTAATCGGTGAATTATTAAAGAACCAATTCAGAATTGGCTTTGCACATCTTGAAAAGAATATTGTTGAACGTATGTCAACAGTTGATATTAATGAAGCACGTCCTGAAAATCTAGTTAATTTTAAACCATTAACCTCCGCACTTAAGGAGTTCTTTGGTTCATCTCAATTATCACAATTCATGGATCAAATTAATCCTCTTGCAGAAATTACACAAAAGCGTCGTGTATCCGCATTAGGTACTGGTGGTATCGCTCGTGATCGTGCCGGTGTAGAAGTGCGTGACGTTCACAATTCACACTATGGTAGAATGTGTCCTATTGAGACACCAGAAGGTCCATCATGTGGTCTTATCACATCTCTTGCAACATATGCAAAGGTAAATGAATTCGGATTCATTGAGACTCCATATTTAGTTGCTAAGGTTGGCGATGATGGAAAGAAATATATTTCTGAGGAAATTGAGTATTTATCAGCTGATCGTGAAAATGGTGTAGTTATTGCATCTGCATCTACACAATTGGATGATCAAGGTCATATTATTGATGAAAAGGTAATTGGACGTCGTGATGGAGAAACTGAAATGGTAACTCCTGAAGAGGTAGATTACATGGACGTTTCACCTAAGCAGGTTGTTTCAGTTGCTGCATCTTGTATTCCATTCCTTGAGCACGACGATGCTACTCGTGCACTAATGGGTGCGAACATGCAACGTCAAGCAGTTCCAATTATTGCGCCAGAGGCTCCAATCGTTGGTACTGGTATGGAATATTATGCTGCTAAGGATTCTGGTTCAGCATGTGTTGCTACAATGGGTGGTATTGTTGAATATGTTGATGCTAAAAAGATTGTTGTTCGTGAAGATGATGGAAATCTACATACATATAAGATGTATCAATTCCTACGTTCAAACTCTTCTACAACAATTTGGCAACGTCCTATTGTTAAACCAGGTGAAAGAGTTGACCGTGGAGATGTAATTGCTGATGGTCAATCTATGCAAAATGGTGAATTAGCTCTTGGTCGTAACGTTCGTGTTGGTTTCATGACTTGGGAAGGTTACAACTACGAGGATGCCGTAATTATGAATGAGCAGCTTGTAATAAATGATATTTATACATCTGTTCATATTGAAGAATATACAATTGAATCACGTGATACAAAATTAGGTAAAGAAGAAATTACTCGTGATATTCCAGGTGTTGGAGAGGAAATGACTAAGTATCTAGATGAAAATGGTATTATCATCCCTGGTACTGAAGTTAAAGAGGGAGATATTCTTGTAGGTAAGATTACTCCTAAGGGTCAAACTGATCCAAATCCTGAGGAAAGATTATTACTTGCTATCTTCGGTGATAAATCACGTGAAAGCCGTGATACTTCATTAAAGGTTCCTCACGGTGGTTCTGGTGTTGTTCAATCAGTTCAACATTTCTCTAAGGCTAATGGAGATGATTTAAATCCAGGTGTAAATGATGTTGTTAGAGTTTACATCATTCAAAAGCGTAAGATTGGTGTTGGAGATAAGATGTCAGGACGTCATGGTAACAAGGGTGTTATCTCAAATGTATTACCACAAGAGGATATGCCATTCTCTGCTGATGGTCAACCACTTGACATCATTCTTAACCCACAAGGTGTTCCATCTCGTATGAACATTGGTCAGGTTCTTGAACTTCACTTAGGTTTAGCTGCAAAGAAGCTTGGTGTTAAGGTCGCAACTCCAGTATTCGATGGACTTTCATATCAAGACTTACTTGATATTATGAATGAAGCTGACGTTCCAACAGATGGAAAGATTACATTATATGATGGACGAAGCGGAGAACCATTTGAGAATAAGGTTAATGTTGGTATTATGTACTTTATTAAGCTTGACCACATGGTTGATGATAAGCTACATGCTCGTTCAGTAGGACCTTATACTTTAGTTACTCAACAGCCAATGGGTGGTAAAGCCCAAAATGGTGGACAGCGTTTCGGAGAAATGGAAGTTTGGGCACTAGAAGCTTATGGTGCAGCTCATACATTACAAGAAATGCTAACAGTTAAATCAGATGACCTTGTTGGTCGTAATAAGGTATTCCATGCAATCGTCGATGGACGTCCTATTCCAGATGCAAGTATTCCTGAGTCATTTAGAGTACTTGGTCGTGAACTTCAAGCTTTAGGTCTTCATGTAGAGTTAATCTCTGAAGACGGAACAAATGAAATTAATAAATCAATCGTTGATGAAAATGATGATGACTTCATTTCAAAATTTGGTATGTAAGGAGGAGCTAATATATGAGTAATAAATATAAATATATGCGTATTAGACTTGCATCTCCAGAGGAAATCCTTTCATGGAGCCATGGTGAAGTAAAGACTCATGAAACAATTAACTATCGTACATTAAAGCCTGAACCTGGTGGTCTATTCTGTGAAAAGATTTTCGGACCTACAAAGGATTATCAATGCTCTTGTGGTAAGCAAAAGCGTAATGATGTTAAGGGTAAGGTATGTGAAAAGTGTGGAGTAGAAATTACTTCATCAAAGGTACGTCGTGAGCGTATGGGTCACATTAAGCTTGCAAGTCCAGTAGTTCATACTTGGTTTTTAAGAAATAGCCCTTCAAGATTAGCCATTTTATTAGATATAAAGGCTAAGGATCTAGAAGAGGTTGTATATTTAGCATCTTATATTGTAATTAATCCTGGTCATGTACCTGGATTAGTTAAGAAGCAAATTCTTACAGAGGGTGAATATTCAGATTATACTGAAAGATATCCTAAGCAATTTGAAGCATTAACAGGTGCTGAAGCTGTTAAGAAGCTTCTTCAAGAGCTTGATTTAGTTCACGAGGTTGAGGTGCTACGTAAGAAACTTAGAAGCGCTTCTACAAAGCAAAAACGTGATCGAATTATTAAGCGTCTTGAGGTTGTAGAATCATTTAATAATTCTGACAATAAGCCAGAATGGATGGTACTTGAGGTACTTCCAGTTATTCCACCTGATTTACGTCCAATGGTACAATTAGATGGTGGTAGATTTGCAACTACAGATTTAAATGATTTATACCGTCGTATTTTAAACCGTAATAACCGTTTAAAAAGACAATATGAGCAAAATGCTCCTCACTTAATTGTTAAAAATGAAAAGCGTATGCTTCAAGAAGCAGTAGACGCTTTAATAGATAACTCTAAGCGTGGTAAGAAGGCTGCTGTTGAGAAGAATCATCATCTTAAGAGCTTATCTGACTTACTTCGTGGTAAGCAAGGACGCTTCCGTCAAAACCTACTAGGAAAACGTGTCGACTATTCAGGACGTTCAGTTATCGTCGTTGGTCCAAATCTTAAGATGTACCAATGCGGTCTTCCTAAAGAAATGGCTTTAACATTATTTAAGCCATTCGTTATTCGTCAGTTAACTGAAAAAGGTTATGCTATTGGAGCTGCAAAACGTCTATGCGAGCGTCAAGATGACGTTGTATGGCCAATTCTTGAAAGTGTAATTCGTGAGCACCCAATTTTACTTAACCGTGCACCAACTTTACACAGACTTGGTATTCAAGCATTCGAGCCAATCTTAATTGAAGGAAAGGCTATTCGTCTTCACCCACTTGTATGTACAGCATTCAACGCCGACTTCGATGGTGACCAAATGGCTGTTCACGTTCCTTTGTCACAAGAGGCTCAAGCTGAAGCTAGATTATTGATGATAGCTTCTAACAATATCCTTAACCCTAAGGATGGTAAGCCAGTCGTTACTCCTTCACAGGATATGATTCTAGGAAACTACTATCTATCACTTGAACGTGCTGGTGAGAAGAATGAAGGACATTTCTATCGTGATTTTGAAGAAGCATACATTGCTTATAAGAATAATGAAATTACTCTTCATACACGTGTATTTGTTGATCCAAAATCATACCCTGCTCAAAAATTTGCAGGTAAGGATTTAACTGGAAAATATCTATTAACTACAGTAGGTAAGATGATTTTCAATACAATTTTACCTGATGAGTTCCCTTATATTAACGAACCTACAAAGTACAATCTACAAAACGAACTTCCAGATTGTTACTTCTTAGATATTAAGAAAAATACAGTTGAGGAAATGCTTGCACGTCCTGAGACTGCTCCTTTCATTAAGAAAACTTTATCTATGATTATTGCGGAAGTATTTGATCGTTTCAAAACAACAGAAACATCAATTATGCTTGACCGTTTAAAAGATCAAGGATTTAAATACTCTACAATTTCTGGTATTTCAATTTCTATCGCTGATATTGAAGTATATGACCGTAAGGATGAGGAAATCAAGGCTGCAGAAGCTAAGGTTGACCAAATCCATGAAATGTGTGATATGGGTCTTTTAACAGAAAAAGAACGTTATCAAAAGGTATGTTCTGTTTGGGGTAAGACTCGTGATAGTATTGAATCAGGTCTATGGGAAAACCTAAAAAAGAAGAAGGATAACCCTATCTTCATGATGGCTGACTCAGGATCACGTGGTTCTAAGTCTAACTTTGCCCAATTAGCTGGTATGCGTGGACTAATGGCTAACACTAATGGTCAAGCAATCGAAGTTCCAGTAAAGGCAAACTTCTTCCAAGGATTAAATGTATCAGAATTCTTTATTTCATCACACGGTTCTCGTAAGGGATCTACCGATACTGCGTTAAAGACAGCTGAATCAGGATACCTAACTCGTCGTCTTGTAGACGTTTCACAGGATATTATTGTAACATCTGAGGATTGTGGAACTGAAAAGGGCTTCAAGATGGAGGATATCGTTTCTGAGGAAGGAAAGGTTGTATTATCATTAGCAGACCGTTTGATTGGTAGATATCTTGCAAAGGATATTATTGATGAAAATTCTGGTGAAATAATTGCTCATCGTAACGAATTTATTGATGAAGCATTAGGCGCAAAGATTGCTGAAGCTGGTATCAAGACAGCATTTGTTCGTACAAATTTAACATGTAATGCCAAGACAGGTGTTTGTATGAAGTGTTATGGACGTAACCTTGCAACAAATGAAATTGTTGAGGTTGGAGAGGCTGTTGGTACAATTGCTGCTCAATCAATTGGTGAACCAGGTACACAGTTAACCATGAGAACCTTCCACAATGGTGGAGTTGCTTCTGGTGGAGATATTACTCAAGGTCTTCCTCGTGTCCAAGAATTATTTGAGGCACGTAAGCCAAAGGGAAAAGCTACTTTATCTGAAATCAATGGTGTTGTTAAAGATATTCAAAAGACTAAAGCTGGAGTTGTTATTTCAATTATTGATGATACAGATCCAGAGGATGAGTCAAAGATTCAAAACTATACTGTTGAAGCTACAGCAGAACTTATCGTTAAGAAGGGTGACCATGTAAGCCGTGGTCAAAAACTAATGAAGGGTTCTATTCATCCAAAAGAGCTATTACGTATTACTGATGCATATACTACTCAAAAGTATATTATTGAAGAGGTTCAAAAGGTTTATCGTTCTCAAGGTGTTGAAATTGCCGATAAGCATATTGAAATTATCGTTCACCAAATGATGCGTAAGCTATCTGTTGTTCAAGAAGGTAGTACACACTTACTTCCTGGTCTTGAGGTATCTGTAAATGAGTTTAGAGATGCATGTAAGGAGGCTCTTGAAAATAAGGGCTCATTACCTATTGCAAAGCCTTTAATTTTAGGTATTACAAAGGCTGCACTTGGTTGTGATTCATTCCTATCAGCATGTTCATTCCAGGAAACAACTCGTATTCTTACAGATGCAGCTATCAAGGGTAAGAAGGACAACTTGTTAGGTCTAAAGGAAAATGTTATCATCGGTGGCTTAATTCCAGCAGGAACTGGTATTCTTAGAGAAAAATCATTTGAATGTCAGCATCGTCCTGAGGAGCCTGAGGATAATTTAGACGAAAATGGAGAAGCAGAACTTGGATCTGACAATGCAAATTTAGATGATGATTTAACTAATGATGTTAATCAAGAAATTGATGAAGCCGAATTAGATGATGTTGAATTAGACAATAATTTAGAATCTGAAGAAGATTTTGATTCTGAAGAAGAAACAGAAAACATCTAAAATAAATAAATTGGTATGATTGAATATAATCATACCTTTTATTATGTTAGGCGAATGCCTCACATAAAAACCGCCTGCTATGCAGGTGAGA
>CAMELE010000004.1 GCA_945923475.1 uncultured Mollicutes bacterium | reverse complement strand
TTTTCTATAAATGAGCTTGTAACTTTTCTTACTATCAGTTCTTTGTCATTCATTGTTCTTATTCTCCTTTAATATTTGTTTTATTACTTGATGACTTCCTGTTGAGGCTAGTCCTGAAATTATTCCTATTGCAGCTGCACATAATATGTTGGGTGGAGTTCCAATAATTGTTGGGTTCACTACATATGTAACTACACCTATAACTCCCCCTACTAAGCCTACTAAAACTGGTATTCCTTTATAAATCTTTGTTTTTTTCTTAAAAACTAGTTTAAATAATTCTGCTACTATATAGCAAATTACTACAATCGCTGGTATTGTTATATAACTCATATTATTCTTGAGTAATATGCTCCTGTAATCGTTGATTTAAGGAATTATAAGCTTCTTCAACCTTTATTACTCGTGTGAGTAATAACTGATAATTAGCTTCTACCTTATCAAGTTTTCCTTCCATTCGATCAATACTTGATTTAATATATCCAATATCACTTAACAGTGTTCCTTCTCTTTTAGCTTCAGTTGTTACATCCTTACAAGAATTTCTTCTAAATGCTAAATATGCAAACATTATTGAAGATAGTGTCCCGATTACACCTATGAATGATATTACTACTTGGATCATAATACGTTTCCTCCTTTCTTTTAATTTTAATCATCTTATCTTCTAACTTTATGGTGGGACTTTTAAATACAACATATCTTTAACCTCCTTTCATCTACATTTTAGCTAGGGCGTTGGGACAACGGGTGTCCTATCGCTAATACTTTTTTTAAGAAATACTACTTTTTTAAAAATGATTATTAATACTATTTTTAAATTTTGTAATCAGTTTTTTGACAATATTTTGGTTATGCATATTCATATCTTTGATTAAAATTAATGCATCTAAAATCGTTTTTTGTTCTTCCAAAGTAAGTGCACCTAAGGTTACATCTTTGGAGATATCTAGTTTTACACCTCCTCTATTAAATTCGTCTCCTCCATGGAAAGTTTCAATGGGATGAAAGTATGAAAGCGAAGCTATATGCCTTGAAACAGTTTTTCTACTAATATTAAGTTTGTCTGCAATATCTTGCATATTATGAATTGATCCATCACTTAAGATATACAAAATATCAGCAGCAATATCTCTTCTTCTCATCTCTCATCCCTCCTTTCCTTCACTTTACAAATCTTAGTTGTAATTTTTTTGTTTTTCACATTTCATCTAAAATGCAACATAATAATAAAACGTAATGTCAAATAAAAATACCCAACCAAAAAGTGGGTATTTTTAAACTGTAAAGCATAAAAAAAGTACTATTTTTTTGCAAAAAGTACTTTTTATGTATTATATTATTAAGTTTATTTAAATATTTTACTTAATCTCTAATTGGGATATTTCAAAAAATTATGATAATTTAATGCCTTTTTTCTCTAGAAATCTTATAATTTCATCATATGGATAAATCCAATAATGCTCAATTGTGAAATCTAACCATTGATGGCTTTCATTACAAAACATTAATGGACATCCCGCATTGTTTAAAATAATCTTTATTACTTGACCAGGGCAATTCATGAAAAATAAAAGCTTCAACAAAGTCTCTCTAGAATAACTTATATTCTTATTATAAAAATATTTTTCAACAGTTGTTTTACTAATATTTGTACCTTCTATTATTTCTTCAATTGTGTAACCCGAGTACTCTCTAACTTTTCTAAGACATTCCCAAATATTTGTAGTCATAGAATTCCTTAATTCGTATACAACCTTTCTATATTCTTCATATTCCTTTTGATTATTACAACAGATGCTATTCCTAATGTTTGTCTCAACATTAACAACCATTTCAGCTTTATTACTTTTTCTACTCAATATTTTATAAAATACAAAATCATCACATTGACCATTTGTAGAATATTTTACTTCAAACTTTAATGCACATTCATCCATATGATGCAAGGCATAATCTGTTAAAATCATTCTATTGTTTGAATCTCCTTTTATGTATTTATTAGAATTTATTACGATAAAATTATCTACAAATACATATGCCTGTAATTCTTCAATGTTTAAATTTTTCATCATCAAGAATGCCGCATCTTGTTCAGAAATACAATAAGTTTCATTTAACTTTAAACTGCCTTCTTTAAAACAGTGTGACTTAACCTTATGTCCATCTACATATATGTATATTCCTTGAGAAAAATCATATCCAAGTTCTGCTAATCGTATTTTTGCACTAATAAAGGGAACTCCATAATGTTTAGCCATATCCATTATAAAATGTTCATACGCTTCGATTATATCCGGAAACAATTGAATACACTCTTGTAGTTTTTCATTAGTATACCTTAAAACATTCTCTTTAGGCATTAGCATATGGGCGGCAAGTGCATTTGCTTGCCATTCCATTGCTTCGATATCCCCTATATCAGCTTGAGTTAATGCTGTCCCATCTGTTAAGCACTTAATATAAAAATTTTTCTTATTATATTTTTTCTCAAGCATAAAGGCAAACCTATGAAGAATATAATGAGACACTTCGTGCATTATAGTAAAATTCTTATTTTCTTCAAAATCAGATTTTGATACTCTAATAGTATTTGCTTTTATTATTTTTCCACTTTTCGTTTTAACATCATCAAAAAATATCTGTCCAAGAGTCCCTTCTTTCTTAAAACTAACTTCCTCAATTTTTAACCCGAATTTTTGAATTAATACATATGGATTAAGTGATCCACTATGTACTACCGAAGGATAAATTTTGTCTAGTATCTTTGAAACTATATCATCCAATTTTTCTTTTTTTATGTAAGGTATCAATGAATCTGATAGCCTATTTTGATTTTTTCCTAACGAAGAAAATTCTTCTACTTCTTTTATAACAAACTCTTTTTCATCATTTTTCAAATCAAAAATGCATTTCACTAAAAACCATTGATGAGTACCAAAAGAATCATTATAACCTTCAGCATAATTATATTCTTTTATAGTCAAGTATGCCTCAACAATTATATTAATTAGTACTTTATTACCTTCAGATGCGTAAGCAAATAGGTTTTTAATGTAAACATCTTCAATATCAATCCAATTAACATCGTTGTACTTACTAAGAAAGTCCATCTTGTCTTTGTTATAAAGCAAAAATGATCTTACCTTTTTTTCAATTTGCTCCATATATCTTTTTTCAATGTAATTTCTAAATGAATACCCCATAAAATCACCCCTTTGTTTTATTTTAGCACTATATTTGCTAAAATTTTACAGGATGTGACATATAATCGTTAAAAAGCATTCTTTTTTTATAAATTTACATGTTTTACAGTTATTTTTTTATTATGATTAATTTTAATCTAATAAATTATTTAGGCTCAATTACTCATATTATTTAAAACATTTTATTAACCATACGAAAAAGACACACAAAACAGTTACGTTTCATGTGTCATAATAACAATATAATAATTAATTATTTCCTATAAGTTTTCTTACAACATGTGAGGCAATCACGAGCCCAGCTGCAGATGGTACAAACGCTGTTGATCCAGGGATTGTATGCTTACCTAATGGAATATCCTCTTTATCAACATTTGTAACCTTAATCGGATATTCTGTTGATACTAATACATCTAAATGCTTTACTCTTCTTTTTTTCATCTCATGACGCATAACCTTGGCTAAAGGACAAATACTTGTCTTATAAATATCCGTTATTAATAGCTTTGTTGGGTCAAGCTTATTTCCTGTTCCCATTGAGCTTATTACCTTCACATTTTTTTGTAAGGAATGCATAACAATTGCAATTTTAGCACTAACAGTATCTACGCAATCTATAACATAATCATAAGTATCAAAAGGAAAATTATCAATATTCGTTTCTAAAACAAAATCTTGATAAATATTAACATTAGCATCAGGATTAATACTTAAGATTCTTTCCTTCATTGCTAAAACCTTAGGCATGCCTATAGTATTATGAGTTGCGATGATTTGTCTATTGATATTAGATTCAGATACAACATCATTATCAACTAAATCAAATGTACCGACTCCACTTCTTGCAAGGGCTTCACACACATAGCCGCCAACACCACCAATACCAAACACAGCAACTCTAGCACATTTTAGCTTGTTAATGCCTTCTTCACCTACTAATAGTGACGTTCTTTTAAATTGGTCCTGCATTAGTCCTTAAACGCATACTTCTCATATGCAACCTCGCTTTTTTCAATACTTTTTATCCATTTTTGCTCATCTAAATATTTAAGAACTTCCTTCTCATGCTTTAAATTAAAATATATAATTGCATAATTACTTTTAGCAGAGGCGTATTGCACACGAATATCCTTTCGTAAACCTTTTACCATGTTTATATCATCAAAATATATTACCAAGCTTCTTCTTTCTATCATACTTTACACCCATCATTCTATAATTTTGCTTTGTTTAAATTTATTAGACATAGCTCCAGCTATTTCATTAGAAATAAGAGCTAATTTCTTTTCTAGCTTAGCCTCTAGCATATGAAGCTCAACAACCTCAGGCTGACTATATAATTCATTTTTTACATTACTCAATTCGTTACATATTTGATCAAAATCAGAAACATATTTCTTAATTGGTAATGCTTGCTCATACTTATCCTTTACAACATTAAAATTAGAAATAAGAATAAAATATTTTTTTTCAATAATATTCTTTAATTCTTTAATTCTTTTAAATTCAGGCTTATTTGTAAGCTCATCTATTAAATTGTCTAAGTCATCATATAATAAATTATTCATGCCAATATTATAGCATGAATTTATTTTTTATCCAAATATGAATTTAAGCTCTTAAGAAGAGTCAAATTTCGTTTAAAGGATTCAAGCTTATCAGTAACCCTTAAATGAAGTTCCCTTTTGGCAACATTAATAAACTCATTATAATTATGCTCATAATAGAGTATTTTATACCACTTAGGATGATATCTTAAATAATTAAGATATGCCTGATTATTATAAAGCATCATGTAAAACTCTTGTTCTGTCAGTACCAATCATCAAACTTTCTATCGAATAAAGGATCTGTCGTATTTTTTTTAGACGCTGCAGAGGCTGTAGCTCCTGCTCCAAATGATGCTAGCAATTCCAAAACCTTTTGAATTGAGGTAACATACTTTGTTATACTATCTGGATCAATCTTTTTAACATAACCAAGTACATTTTTGATCATATCCTCTGCAGACGCACTTTCCTTCTTTTCTTCCTTTTTTTCTTCAGTTTTTGATTCTTCACTTATAATCTTATCCTTTAATGCATTAGACACATTTTTTTTATATCCTGGATATGGGTCTTCTGATGATAATGAATAATTTTCATATATTTCCTGCCATGTCATTTTCTTTTTCATTACCTCATCCTTAAGTGATGGATGTTCCTTAACATATGACTTAAATTCATCTAATCCCACAAAACCACTTCCTAATATATACTATGATAATAATTAAGCTTTGTGACTCAATGTGTATACAATATTCGCTAGCTCATCAACTGTTTTATTCGATACATCTATTGAATGTTTAGCTAATCTCTTTAGTTTCTCATCATCGAAGATATTTCTATCTATTTCAATTCTTTTTAGAGCATTTTCTTCCAAGTCACCTCTAAAAATCATTCGATTAAAACGAGTTTTCTCATCAGTATACAAGTAAAATGTTTCTATTTCATATTCTGAATTAATATATTTTAAAAAGCCATTTGGTTCTAAAATCAAATAAGCATCATCATTAAGCGATGATTTAGCAGTACCATAAAAGTTATCATTATACTTAACAGTTTCGAAAAAGAAGCCTTTGTGATCGAGCTTAAGAAATTCTTCCTTAGAAATAAAGTTATAATCGATGCCATCCTTCTCCATAGCCCTAGGAGCTCTTGTTGTATATGTTACAACCTTATTTATTCCATATATTCTTTTAAGCGCTAATCCTACCTCAGTTTTTCCTGTTGCGGACGCTCCAACTAAAACAATCATACTATCAACTACTTCCTTAGATAGTTTGATTATACCATAAACATTAGCCAGTTGTAGACATTTTATTATTTAATTTATAGTAATATACGACTGTAATTATAAAAAGTATACTAGTTACAATTAAATTAGCTAAGGCTATACCAAAAATATGGTATCTTGATCCTAAAATCAGTCCAATAAATATAAAGATTAATATAAATGAAAAAAAGAATATAGATAGCCCTTTAATCTTGCTATTTGTATATAAATTTGCGGAAAATATTTTTATTAAAGAATGTAACAATGAGCTTATAAAAGAAATCGCATATAGCTTCATAACTATTTGCTCATTATATGTAAGCTCATATATTTTAATTAATGGCCGAGCAATAATCATATATACAATACATATCATTATAACCAAAGGGTAGATCTTACTCATTCTTTTTGCATTAGAAACTAAAAAAATAGAAGATAATGTTCTGGAAAAATATATAGGTAAAGCAACAAGCCTTAGTATTTTAAATAAATACGCTCCAGATGCTGCATCTGGTATTTGAATTATATTTAAAATAAGAAAATCAAAAAAGTTCAATGCTGAAGTAATTGTTGAAATAGGGAGGAGTTTTAATCCATGACTAAATATACCATTCACTTTTTTTCTCTCATATTTAATTTGATTAACTATCAAATAAAAAAGAGAAACATAATAACTTAATGTATTTGCTATACTAACTGTAATTATCATATTATACTTATAATAATATCCAATAAAATACACTAAAATTCTTGTAATCATTTCTAATATTATTGAGCTTGTTGCAAGATAGAACTTCCTCATGCCTTGAAAAAAACCTCTTAAAGCTTGTAGGTATGGCATAATCAAAAATGATAACGATAATATTATTTTACTAAAATCTAATCCCCTAATTGATGAAATCATTAAATATAAAATACCAAATATAGTTCCAATAAAAATTAAATAGCCACTTTTAGGCGCAATACTATTTGAATTTTTTGATGTATAATAAGACATTGCTGGAAACAATCCAAAACCTGATAAATCAATTATAAAAATAAATGGTAGAATTAATGACTGATAGTTTGCATAATTATCCTTAATTGTATAATTCACAGTAAAATAAAATAAACACCTTAAAGCAAGTTCTATTATAAATATTATTGTTCCTGTGATTATATTATTTTTCATAGGGACACGCGCCTTCCTTTTTGCATATTCTATTAAAGGGGATCTGATGTTTAGAAATAATATGAATCAAAATCAAATGCCTTATTATTTTGAACCACAAATGATGGATCGAATATATTATGAGGTAGATTCACTAAACCGAAAGGTTAAAAATTTAAATAATCGTTTAAAACGTGTAGAATCATTTTTAGGATTAAGACCTGATGAAAGATATGAAAGTGAAATCAAATATAATGATTAAAGTCTAATCACTATATTGCATAACATCATATGATATAACGAAGGGGGTGAAGCAATTGTATTATTACGGAATGCCTCAAGGGTGTTGCCATATGCAAAACCAATGCCAAGGTAATCGTGGATATGGCTACGCTTTAATTCTTGTTTTATTCATTCTTCTTGTAATCATCGGAGCTTCAGCTTGGTACTAGTAGATTTTTTTCTAACATAATGATATAATAACTTTTGGTGATTTATATGTACTTAAGCAAAGATATCGTTAAAGAAGGCAATCAAATTTTACGTAACATTTCTAAAGAAGTTAGTATACCACTTAACAGTGAGGATTTAGAAATCCTAACTGGATTACATGAGTATGTTGTTATTTCCCAGGTTGATGAATTAGCAAAAAAATATAACATTAGACCAGGGGTAGGAATTGCTGCACCCCAAGTTGGATTTAACAAAAGAATGTTTGCGGTAGAATTTGATGACTTTTTAGACAATAATAAACATTATTCATATTCAGTAGTTAATCCAAAAATAGTAAAAAGATCGCACGAGCTAACATATTTACCTGATGGTGAAGGCTGTTTAAGCGTAGATCGTGCTACGCATGGTATAACTCCAAGAAATTATAGTATTGTCGTAAAAGGATACTTCTATGACTTTATTAACAAGAAGCTTCAATTTAAGACTCTAGAACTAGAGGGCTATCCTGCAATCGTATTTCAGCATGAATATGATCATTTAGATGGTGTTTTGTTTACCGATAAAATCTATGATAAACTAGACAATGCAGAGCCTTTGTATACAATTGAGCAAAGCGCTGATGAAGACGAAAAATAATTTCGTCTTTTTTTATTTCTTAAATGTTTCCTGATATAGTTTTGGTAAATCCTCAAGTAATATTTTTTCTAAGGTGTTTCTTTCATTTAATGAAATACATCTTACATTAGTATTATCAATTACTAAAAATCCTCGAGGCTCCATTACAAAGTTTCCGCCAGAAATGCCTCCAAAAGGTAATGATTCACTATTCTTAGATGCGTATTCGCTTCCACCACTCATTTGACATACCTTAATACTTGTAATAGGAATTACAATTCTTCCATTTTCTAAACAAATAGGACTACCTAGAACCTTATTGCCATCTAGTAATACATTTGCTTGTTCAAAGCTTGTTTTTAAAAATTCTTCTGCCTTTGTCATAAATTTTTCCTCCAATTTTATGTAAAAAATAATCTAAAAATAGTATAACCAATCTATATATTTTTATTCTTGAGGATATATTAATCTCTAATCCATTGTGAGTTGATAAATAGCATCTATATTTTTCATTTTTAATACTTAGAAAAATATTCTCTAACCCGATTTTTAGTATATTGCAAGCATTCTGATATAACCAGGCTTGAGTTAGACTCAAGTTAGAAACGTCCTCATAATAAGTAATGTTAATCACTTTTAATGTGGTATTTGCTAACAATTTAGACAGTAAAGGCTTTAGCTTAAGCACATTATTAAATTTTTCTAAATCTTTTTTTACTCCTTCACTTTTAAAACTTATTAATTTTTTTATATATTTATTAGAAATCTTGACCTTAAGTATCCCAAATGCTATATGAATCTTTGATTCTTCCTCTTTATTTAAGTCAATACCAATATCCATAAACAAGAACATAATTATTCCTGTAAAAATAAAAAAATAGATCATTTTATCACATAGATATTATGGTCTATTTTGAATACTATATGTATTATTTGAAATTAAATCATTAAATATTAGGAAATGGTACAAAGAAATTATTTAATCCCTGACAAGGTGGTGTGTAATTAGGATAATTACTCATACCTTGATAAGGATTCCCATATCCATAACAATTACTTGTCATAGGCTGATATTCATTATATACTCTTACTTCACTAGAACTTGAGCATGTAGGAATATTAATATGTCTTTTAATTACATTATATACATTATGAGTATGATAATTTATGTAATGTGGTATTTCTTCGATATTACAGCTTTCTACTGTTTGTTGGCAATTTTGATATGTAGGGCAACCCATAGTCTTTGTCGTATTTTGATAATAATTAGGATAATCTTGGTTCATACATCCATCAGCTTTATTTGGACACTCTTTTTTACAACCTTGATATGATGTATTATCAAATCCATCATCCTTTGCACCATTGTAATTATTATACATTCCATAATTAAAATATGGAGGTTCGTAGTTCATCTTTATTTCCTCCTCAACATTAATATATGAAAATTAAATAGTTTTCCTTGGGCAAAAACAAAAAAAGATTATAAAACATGATGTTCTATAATCTCATTAATTTATATTAATTCCTATCAAACATTTGAGCAATAATAAGTGCTATTCGTAAGACTTCGATATAGATATATAAAACACTTATTAAAAGACCAAATGAACAAGTCCATTCATATCTTTTGTCGCAACCATTTTTAACTAATTCCTGTGCCTCAGCAAAATTAGTAAGTAGCATTGCACAAGCATATACCAATACAAGCGCTTCTACTATAATAACAACACCAATATGCTCAAATAATGTGTTAAACGCTGGAATAAAGCTAAATATCATCATAGCTAAGAATAATATAACAAGACTCATACCAAGTGATAGAGTAAAGCTATATAGTTTTGATTTATTTCTAATAATACCAGATGCAAATACTGCAAGCATTGATACAAATACTACAACTGTAGAAATTACAGCCGCAAATGCAACTCCAGGATATAGCAATTCACCTATTAAAGAAATAAATCCTAAGAATGCTCCTTCGCATGCTGCATAGATTACTCCACATATTGCAGATGCACTAGGAAATGAACGACCGATAATTATTGTCATAAAGCCAAAGAATCCACTAAATCCTAGTAATGTTAGCAATACAGTCATATTACCATTAAATGCAAGAGATATTGATAATATCGCCGATAAAACTGCAATACCTAATAATATTATTGTTTTAATTGTTATACCTTTGTATGTAGCACAATTCGATTTTGTATAAACGTTATCGTTTACATTTTCATTTATATTAGAAAACATTGGATTTCCCATATAATCAGCTCCTTATGTAAATAATTATAGCATAGAAAATCCGGTTGTAAACAAAACAACCGGCTTTTTCAATATTTTTCAAAATTTTCCCATTATTTTCACAAAATTAAGAAAAGTCAAATGCAAATAATCCCTTTTCCTTTTCTTCATCATGCTCAGGAAGATCACCAAATGCTCCCATTGTATCAAATAACTCAAATAAACTCTTATTTAGTCTTGATCTATTCAATACATCATCCTTAGATGAGAACGGTCTTTCATCACGAGCCTGCTTAATAGATACAGCAGCGGATTCCCCAAGCCCATCAACAGCTACAAATGGTAATCTTATACTACCAGATACTAAATCTCCTTCTATTACAAATGTAGTAGCGTCAGATAAATTAATATCAACCGGTAAGAATTTAATACCTCGAGCTGTAGCCTCAAGTGCTACGCCTAGTGCCGTAATTAAATCCTCATCCTTTGCTGTTTTACCACTTATTTCATTTAGGGTTTTAATTTTAGCCTTAATCGCATCAGGTCCTCCGACAAACGCGGCTACATCGTATGCCTTTGCACGCTTTGAGAAATATGCACTATAAAACATAGCTGGCTTATAAACCTTAAACCAGGCAATACGTAGTGCCATTAAAACATAAGCAGTCGCATGTGCCTTAGGGAACATGTACTTAATTTGCTCACATGACCAAACATACCATTCCGGAACATTTTTTTCAATCATTGCTTCTTTAAAAGGCTTCCAGCCCTCAGGGTCCTTTGCAACCTTACCCTTACGAACAAATTCCATTATCTTAAACGCCTTTAATGGCTCTAGTCCGTCAAACATTAAGTCAACCATGATATCATCACGACATCCTATGATCTTATCAAACTCAATAACACCATATCCTGTTGGATTATTTGGGTCAACTAGTTCCTTTGCATTATTTAGCCATACATCTGTACCATGAGATAGACCAGAAATTTTAACAAGTCCAGCAAATGTTGTAGGCTTAGTGTCAATAAGCATTTGTCTTACAAAGTTTGTACCAAACTCTGGTACAGCAAATGATGCAACCTCACTATCTATGTCCTCAGGAGAAACACCAATAGCTTCTGTTGAACCAAATAAAGAGAATACCTTTTTATCATCTACTGGAATATCTCTGGCATCACTAAATGGGAATTCATCCTGATGCTCATGAACAATATCCATAAAATATTTAATTAGAGTTGGATCATCGTGTCCAAGTACATCTAGTTTTAATAGATTATTTTCAAATGCATGGTAATCAAAGTGAGTAGTTCTCCATGCAACAGTACTATCATTTGCAGGATATTGAATTGGTGTTACATCATAAATATCTACCTTTTTTGGTACTACTACGATTCCACCAGGATGCTGTCCTGTTGATCTTTTAATACCAGTTAAATTAGCCGCAATTCTTCCTATTTGAGAGGAACGCATTTGAATTCCTTTCTTCTCAATATATGCCTTAACATATCCAAATCCATTTTTATCGGCAATAGTAGCTACTGTACCTCCACGATATGAATAATCGTATCCCATCAAATGTCTTACAAACAAATGTGCTCTTGGCTGATATTCACCAGAGAAATTTAAATCGATATCAGGAACCTTATCTCCATTAAAGCCTAGGAAGGTTTCAAATGGAATATCATGACCATCCTTATGCATAGGTTCTCCACAGCATGGACAGTTCATATCAGGAAGGTCATATCCCGAACCAACACTTCTAAGAATATCTTGTAAGTTTCTTTCTTCTTCAGTAAATATTTTATCCTCTTCTTCCTTAGAGAATTTTAAAGCCATAAACTTACATTTTGGGCATAGATAATGTGGTGGAAGGGGATTTACCTCTGTAATATTCATCATTGTAGCTACAAAGCTTGAGCCAACAGAACCACGGGATCCAACTAAGTAACCATGATCAATTGAATCCTTAACCATCAAATATGCCATGAAGTATGTTGAATAATAACCAGATGATATAATTGATTTTAATTCTCTATCTACACGAGCTTGTACAAATGGATGAGGCCTTGGACCATAATTTTTTAGCATATTTTCTGAAACAACATTTTTCATTTCCGAAATCATAGAAGGGAAACGATACTTTGGATCTGGATGGTCAGCAAATTCATCATCAGCTGGAATAAACATTTCATCATGGAAGCATTTAATCTTATCAATCATATCTGCAACTTTATTAGTATTTGTAACAACTATCTCATATGCTAATTCTTTATCTAAAAAAGAGAATTCTGCAAGCATTTCCTCAGTCGTACGCAAATGTGCATCTGGACTAACATTATACCTTGATAATTCGTGAACTCCACCACCAACTTGGTTAGATGCAATTAGTATATCACGATACTCTTTTTGTGATTTGCTAATATAATATGCATCACTTGTAGCCACGACGATTTTCCCAAGCTCTTTAGCCTTCTTAATTATTTTAACAATTGTTTCTTTAATAATCTTCTCTCCATCATGACCATCATTTAAAAAATCAATTAAATGACTATAGCATGATAAAGGCTGAACCTCAATAATATCAAGAGGTCTCATAGCTTCCTCTAAATCAAAATCCGACCTGTTAAGAGCATTTTCAAACACCTCACCAAATGAACCTGATGAAGTAGTTAAAATACCTTCATGGAACGTATCAAGAACAGAATGTAGCAACCTAGCATCATTTGCTAAATGAATTGTAAGTGCATCACTTAATAGCTTAAACATATTTTTATAGCCAACCTGAGTTTGAGCTAAAACGTTAATACGCGATGGGATAATATGTTTATGAACCTCACCATTATTTAACAAGCTGTTTATATCTTTATAATTCTTAATACCCTTTTTATCAATATCTCGCAGCATAAATAAGAAGCATTCTGCTGTAACACGGGTATCATCTGTTGCACGGTGATGATGCTCCTGCTTAACCTTAAAGAACTTACAAATAGCCTTCAAATTAAACTTTGTAAGCTCATTTGCATACATTGCACGACATAAATTAAGAGTATCAATTCCTGGCATAGGAACATCCTCCATACCACATTGATTAAGCTTAGCATGAATCATTCCAATATCGAAATCAGCATTATGAGCAACCCAAATTGCATCCTTAGAAAACTCCATAAAGCCCTGAAGTGCAGTCTTAATATCTGGTGCATCTGAAACCATTTGATCAGTAATTGATGTTAATTCCGTAATTTTGTTAGGAATTGGCATTGTTGGCTTAACAAATGTTTCGTATGTATCACAAATGATTCCACCCTTAATCTTATGAGCACCAATTTCAATTATCTCATCATATGTTTGACTAAAGCCTGTTGTTTCTATATCAAACACTACATATGTAGCATCTTTAAGATTTATATCTCTCTCAGCATAAGTAATATGCCATCGATAATCATCAATATAATCTAACTCACAGCCATATATCGGCTTAAAATCATCCATATGCTCCGTTGCATGATTTATATCAGGAATAGCATATACTGCATTTCTATCAGTAAACGCAATTCCTTTATGCCCCCATTTCGATACAGTTTTTACAATATCCTTTGGTTCACTTAAGCCATCTAGATTACTCATCTTCGTATGGCAATGAAGTTCAACTCTTTTTACCGGAGCATCATCAGTTCTTGAATCACTATGATTTGCTTTGCAAACAAATTGTAGGCTTGATGCCTGAAGGGTTACTTCATGCTGATATGTATTATATTCAGCCTTACCTACAACATTGACAACATCGCCAATTGCTAGAGCTTCTGCAGCCTCTAGCTCATTTTCTCTAACCCATTTATTGACACAAATACTATCTGTATCATCAAAAATTTCAATTTTTAAAAGCCAACTTACCTTCTTTTTGGATAAATCAATAGAAAATATTTCTCCCTCAACCATAAAGTTAGCTTCCCCATTTTGCTCAGTATAAGAAAACATTCCTTCTTGACTTTGAGGAATTTCTCTTATTTTTGATAAGGCATCAACATTGATTTTTCTCCTATAGTCAGTTTTCATCTTAATGCTGTCGCGCTTTTCTTTTTCATCCTTAGCTTGATTCTTTTGCGCTTCTAAGCTAGATAGCATGTTCTCCATTTGTTGTGATTGAATCTCACTTCTAGTTTTCAGTTTTTCATCAATCATCAAGGTTAGATCAACATCTAAAAAACACTTTTTAAAACTTTCCTTAATTTTAGGCAAATATTCCCCTAAGAAAGTAGATTCTCTATCAATCACAATTGTAAATAAGCCATCTACAAAGCTAGTCTGTAAATCAATAAATGATTTATATGCTGCATTTTTAAGACTTAATTTTCTTATTATATATCTAAAATAATCCTCAGCTAGCATTGGAGTCAATTTATTATTTTTATATTCAATACTAACAATAACATTATTCACGCCAAGAGGACTTAATAATGCATCACATTCCTTTCTTAATGCTACAAATGCATCCGGGATTAAAATATTATCTATTTGAAGGTTTAACTCAATAATCCTATCTTTTTTATATAATTTAACCTCTTTAACCTCTATTTTATTTCCATCAAAATCAAAGGATTTGCCTTGCCTAAGGCATTCAATAAATTTCATTTTTATCCCTTCCTAACTTCTATCTTAACTATCGCTTTTAAGGCTTTATAATAAATCACAAAGGAATATGCCAAGCCTACATATGATAATACTTCTATATCAACAAGCCTTGATAAGGCATTAAATAAATAAAATGCACATAAGGAGTAAATTATTAGATATAATCTAAATTTCTTTCTTACGATTGGATTTATAAAAGCTCCAACTATATAAAAAATAAGCAATAATGCCACCACATAAATCAACTCATCAATTAGAGTATAAATCGCAAACATTACCTTAACCCTAGGCTCTGTTTCCTTTATAAAATTATACACAAGATATGAAAATTCAAAAATATCTTCAGCACTCGCATCCTGATTCAAACATAAATTATCTAAATTATGAGGTTTTGTATTAATTCTAATCCCATATTCATATACTTCAATTTCACTAGCAGTTATATTAACAACTGTGCTCATAAGGCTTAGATTTGGTGAGTCAAATGTATAAATAAAATACTGCGTTTTAAGCATATAATCATTACTTTTAGTCATCTTTCCAGCTTCAATTTTAACTTCACCAGCTGTACTTGAAATTGCTTCTTTAATTAAATCGTATTCATTTGGAAGAATAGCATAGCCATTCTTCAAGGCAAGACTAAAAGGTGCAATTGATATTAAAAGCATTAGCACTAAAAACATAATAGGATAATACATCTTATCAGCTAAATATTTAGCCAAAATTCTTGGTTTGAATAATGCAGTAGCCATTCTATTTAACACCTTATCATCTCCTTCGAATGTATCTATTATAACACGCTTTTATTTATTTTTTAAGGCTTGAAGACTTTAATTTACAAATTTATTATGTTATATTCTTTTTTGGTGATTAAGATGAATCTTATAAACGATGAAAAACACTATAATACGTTAAGTAATTATTACATGTATAAATATAACAAGAAAGTCGCAAAAATCAGTTTAAATGCTGGATTTAGCTGCCCTAACAAGGACGGAACCAAAGGTAAGGGTGGCTGTACATACTGTTCAAAGCTAGGTTCAGGAGATTTTGCTGGTAATCCAACTCAATCTCTTAAAGAGCAATTCTTAGCAATAAAAGATGTTATTTCTGCTAAATGGCCAGATACCTTATATATCCCATATCTTCAGGCTAATACTAATACCTATGGGAGTATCGAAAGGCTTAAGCAAGTATACAATGAGCTTTTAAATTTAGACAAAAATGTATGTGAAATATCAATAGCTACAAGAGCTGACTGCCTCGAAGACGAAAAGATTGCTTTACTAAATGAAATTAATCAAAAAATCCCGGTTCAAATCGAACTAGGATTACAAACATCAAATGAAATAACTGCTAAACAGATTAATCGAGGTTCTTCTAATGCTGAGCTAGTTAGTGCGGTATCTAGACTAAGAAAGAACAACATTGAGATAGTAATACATATAATAAATGGATTACCAGGTGAAACGGAAGAGGATATGCTAAATACAATCGAGTTCATCAACAAGCTAGACATTCAAGGAATTAAAATCCATAGTTTGTGTGTTTTAAAAAATACAAAAATGGGTGATGATTATATCAAACACCCATTTAAGCTCCAAACACTGGAGGAATATGTAGATATTACTATAAAGCAAATAAGACATCTAAGAAAGGATATAATAATCCATCGATTATCTGCCGATGCAGCTCTTGATGATTTAATAGCACCTTTATGGACTCGCAAAAAGCTTGTTGTTATGAACGAAATCGATAAAAAAATGCGTAAACTAAACTGCTATCAAGGAGATCAACTCTTAAACGGCCACTCCTCATAAATAATCAAATAATTTTGCCCAAATACCTCTTCAAACAGCCTTTGGCTAATAAAAGGACATATTATTGATATAAGCTTTAAATATACCAAAGCTTCATTTGCACTCATATCCTTTGCAAGCATTTCATCATAGAAAAAATGAAGAATTAAATCAATATATTGACTAATATTATTGTTTTCGATGCAGTTAGATAGTTCATTAGAAAGCTTATAAAAGCGTAAATCAATTGATGATGAATCTACACTAAATCCATTCCTGTATTTTTTTTCTAATTCTTCAACGAAATTTTGGTATTTAACTACATGTAGCTTTACCATTTCAAAATTTTCGGTATTATTACCGCTTAATATATACATTCTGTAAGCATCAGATGAGCTTTGATTTAAAATATCATGTGAGAAATTAATATTAAGTGAAGAATATTCTACAAGGCTCTTCTGGCTAGTAGGAAATATATCAATCATTTCACAACAAGTGTTTGATGTTTCAGTATTTAAAATACGAGATAATAATAAATTATAAAAATAACTCTCAAATATATTATTTTTATCTATAATTTCAAGTGTATTACCTACAAAAGGATCTCGGCTTTGTCCCATGACTGAATCAATATTTGAAATAATAATAGGTTCAATAGCCTTGATAAAGCCATCATTAAATTCAAACATGCCAAATTCTAAATTTGACATTAGCTTTTCTTCATTAGTAATCGTAACCCTCTTACGATTATTATAAAAAATTGGTAAAAACTCTTTAGCCGCTGGAATATAAGTTTGCTCATCCTGCATAAAAACAGGGATAGGAATACCATACCCATCTTTTTTTGAAATAATTATTTCTTGCACCTCATAATCGCACAGCTCACAAGCCATCCCTTCTTCTAAAAATGAAGTTGTAATTTTTTCCTTTGCTTCTTGCGGCTCAAGTCCATTTAGAAAATCAGAGTTAATCATTAATCCATTATCAAGAATTGGAAAATACTCAATTCCAAAGGCTGTTGCATATGCTACATCTTGTTCATATATAGCCGGAATTAAAGGGTGGATTGCCTCATCAAAATCATAACTTACAAACAAGAAAACATCCTCTCCTGTTAATGGATTTTTTACTGTATTGCCAGTAAATACACCTTCTTGGTAGCCATTTTGCATAAAACGCATTACAGTTTGACGCTCTAAATCATCCACAAAAGGCATTACATCCATATAAAGTGGATTTAATAATAATGCTGTTATTCCAGCCATATATTGAGGTTTTTTCATTTTTACTAATATCTTTAGATTATATTTGTAATTATATAGAGGGACCTCTAGATACTTATAAAATCCAAGGCCTTTTCTTATTTCTAGCTTTTGTTCCTCAGACAAGAAAGACGAGGCTAGCATCTCATCAATTTCAGGATGAAGAGGCATGATATCTAAGGCATAATATTCCGTATTTTGATAGAAAAGCTCCTCTCCTGTAGATTTCAAATAATAATGGCCATCCTTATAGCTTGTCTCATAAAGATTATAGCTATGAATTCCAAGAGAATCCATTAATACATTTCCAGTTTTAAAAGATATGCTTTTTCCATATTCATTTAAGAATACATTTTGAATATACTTTATTACCGGCTCTTCATAAAATGAAAAAATACCTGTTCTATCATAGCCAACACCAAGAAGGTCAAGGGACTCCTGGTATTGATTAAATAATGTTTTTCGATCAATAAAATGATTAGTCATAAAATCGTAGCTTTCAGAATTAGGGAAATTAAATCCTAAGCCAAAAAAGACATTATCACCTAACATCTTATAATATCTATTATAAACATCAGCATATAAATAGGGATATAGTACATTTGGAGTAAAATCATTGGAATTAACTGGTGAGCATGGACATTTTATTATTCTTTTTGGTTTAAAACGATCCTTTTCTGCATCAAAAGCATGAGTATCCTGCCATTTTTTTATTAGACTTTTTTCATAATTCACAATATCACCTCCAAGCTATACCTTATTATATCTATATAATACCACATATTTACATAAATAGTTTGAGAAAAATTTTATAATAATTCATTAAATGACTGGATAAATAAATGACTATTATTTTTCTTTTCTTCAATATATTCTTTCTGTGAAGCATCATCAACCGCAACTGTTATAAAGCCAGCATTTTTTGCAGTTTTTAAAGCTGTTGGGATATCTTCAAATACAGCACAGGATTTAATCTCTACTCCTAGCTCTTTAGCTGCCTTAATATATATTTCCGGGCTTTCTTTACTCCCTTTAAATTTAGAAACATCCCATATTGTATCGAAATAATGCTCAATATTATTACGAATTAAACATGGCATATAGTAATCTGAGCTATTTGCAGTGGCAATCGCAAGTTTAATTCCGTTTCGTTTCAAATACTCTAGATATTCCTTAGCATAAGGCTTTAAATTAACATGATTGGCATACATTTCTATAGCAGCTTCATTCCACTCGTTAATAATTTCTTCTTCTGATTCTGGCAAATTAAACCTTGTCTTAGTATACGTTGCAGCCTTTGTTAAACCAAGATGTGCTATTGATTTTGCATAATCGTCAGGTAGTAATAAGCCCCTTTTGGCAAAAAAATCTACATCTATTTGATGCCATAAGCCACAAGAATCAAACAAGGTTCCATCCAAATCAAAAATAATACCATTAATTTCATGTCCAACAATCTTCATAGATTTTATGTCTAACCAAATAAATTCTATTTGATTATCTCCTTTCCTTTTGCAATAAGTATATAAAATATAACATAATATTCAAAATTTTCCAATAACTTGGTTCAAATCAGTCCTCTAATATTCAATTTTATTAAAATTTCCTTGACTATTTACATCTCATCCTATATAATTTATAAGGCAGGTAAAATTGCAGCAGTAATTTATATAATTTTAGATAATATCCAATCCCTATAGGAGGCATCAAGTAATCTCGGCTGCTTTAGGTGAAAGATGGTAATTGTGATATCCTAAAATCTGAATTACATCGATTCAATTTACCTCTATAAAATTTTAGACATATAGGAGGATAAAAGTTATGTCACGTTATACTGGACCAAGCTGGAAAATATCTCGTCGTCTTGGTTATTCAATCAGCGAAACTGGAAAAGAAATCGCTAAAAGAAATTATGCACCTGGTCAACATGGCCAAAGCAAAACTAAATTAAAGGAATATGGAATCCAACAACAAGAAAAGCAAAGAGTAAGATTTACATATGGTATGTCTGAAAAGCAATTCCGTAAGGTATTTGCAGAAGCTTCTAAGATGGGTGGTAAGACTGGTGAAAACTTCTTAAAGTTATTAGAGTGCCGTCTTGATAACATCGTTTATCGTTTAGGATTTGCACGTACTCGTGCTCAAGCTCGTCAATTAGTTAACCATGGACATGTACTTGTAAATGGTAAGAAGGTTGATATAGCTTCTTATAGACTTGTACCAGGTCAAACTGTTTCTTTATCAGACAAAGCTAAGAAGTTTGTCATTGTTACTTCTGCTTTAGAGACTACAGTTGTTCGTCCTGAATATGTATCTTATGATGAAAATTCATTCACAGGTTCTTTAGTAAGAGTTCCTGAAAGAGATGAATTCTTAAGAGATATCAATGAACAACTAATCGTCGAATTCTACAACAGATAAAAATATTGAATGGGATTTTTTCCCATTCTTTTTTTTATTCTTAAGTCCATAATATTATCGGTGATATTATTGAAAAAATATAGATCAAAAAATACAATGATGGATGAAAGATTAATCGGATATTATAAAGATGAAATAAAGCAAGAGGTTGCACAAGCACTTGGTATCGAATATCAAGAGGATGGATTAAATGTTGTGGAATACAACACTGATCTTTTAAATAAATCACGTGATGAATATTTTAAAAACAATCCAAATCCGACATCTGAATAACACTTCACTTTAATTCTTCTACCACTTGTGCTATAATGGAGAAAACGACAAAACACATTTAAAATATTTATCCATTGGAGTGATAGAATGAAAATACAGGAATCTGCAGAAAACTATTTAGAAAGCATCCTTAAATTAAAGGAAGAATTAAGTAGAGTAAGAGCAATTGACATAGTAAATGAATTGGGCTTTTCAAAACCTTCTGTAAGTATTGCAATGAAAAATTTGAAGGAAAATGGTTATATAAACATAAGTGACAATGGTTCAATTGAATTAACTGAAAAGGGCTTTGAAATTGCAAATAAAACGTATATTAAAGAGAAGCTTATTACAAAATTATTAGTATCGTTTGGTGTATCTATTGAGCAAGCTAAGATTGATGCATGCAAAATTGAGCATGTTATTTCCGATGAATCAATCGAATGCATAAAGAAACAGCTTAATGAGGAATAATATGCAAAAGCTAGCTAAAAATAACCCAATCATCAAAAAGGTCAAAGAGCTTCAAAAAAAATCATCGGATGAATTAGTATATGTTGACGATTTATCATCGATAAAGCTCATTACTAAATATGATATTAAGCTTGATACATTTATATACTGTGATGAACTTGAATACCACAATGATACTCAATTGCTAATTACTGAATTATTAAAAAAAGCAAATAATTCCTATACAATATCTAAATCAACATTTGAATACTTAAGACAAAAAGAAAACACAGTTGGACTTATTGCCGTAGTTAAATATCCAAGTCTTGATCTAGATTCATTAAAAAACAAGAATTTCATTGTTGTATGTGATAGCCTTGAAATTCCTGGAAATATTGGTACAATATATCGTACAATGGACGCTATTGGAGATTTAGGAATGATTTTAGTTGATGCCGTGGTAAAACCACAAAGCGCTAAGCTTACTTTAGCTTCAAGAGGATGTAATTTATTAATACCAACAGTATCTACCTCTTATTCTTCTGCTCAACAATGGCTACTTGAAAACGGATATACCATCTATCTAGGAGAGCCAAATCTTGGGAAATCATATAAAGAATATGATTATGAAGGCAAAATTGCCATCGTTGTTGGTTCTGAAAGATTTGGAATAAATCAAGAATGGTATAATAATCCTCATCAAAAGGTATTCATTCCAATGTGTGGATCAAATAATAGTTTAAATGTTAGTGTTGCAGCATCTATATTAATATATGAAGCAGCTATGAAAAAATAGAGCCTTGAAATTTTCAAGACTCTTTTTATTAGGCAAAATTTAAATATTATATTAAATCGAATTCGTGAATTGATTTTTATGATTAATTCTAATTTTTATTATTTAGAAAACTATCTAATTATTATATTTATATTTTACAGCATCTACTGCTTGCTGGCACATTTGAATATAATTATCTGAAACTAATGCTGCACCACCAATTAATGCTCCATCAATATTTGGTTTAGTAAGAAGGTCATAGCAATTTGATGGATTTACAGATCCACCATATAAAATTCTAATCTTCTCAGAGCATGAAGGAGAATATAAATCCCCAACAATCCTTCTGATAAGTCCACATTTTTGATCTGCTAATTCACTTGGGGCTGACCTTCCTGTTCCAACAGCCCAAATAGGCTCGTAGGCTAAAATAATCTTTTCAACATCCTTAGCCTTAACACCCTTAAATGCTGTTCTAACCTGCTCTCTTAAAATATAATCCGTATCGGCATGTTCAAATTGTTCTGCCGTTTCACCAAGACAAACAATGGGAGTTAATCCATGATTAATCGCAGCAATAAGCTTCAGGTTGACATCATCCTCTGTTTCATTGTTATATCTACGTCTTTCATTATGACCAATAATAACGTATGAAACACCTGTTGAAACAAGCATATTTGGAGAAATTTCCCCAGTATATGCTCCTTCATCAGCGTAATGCATATTTTGTGCACCAATTCTTATATTTTCACCCTGTCTTTTAACAAGACTTCGTAGATGAATAGCAGGAGCGCATATTACAGTATCAACGATTTCTTTGCTAGGAACCTGATCGTTTACAGCATAGATGAATTGTAAAGCTTCATCTCTAGTCTTAAACATCTTCCAGTTCGCTGCCACTACTGGCTTTCGCATAGAGACCCGCTCCTCTCTTTTTATTTCTTGTCTTCTAATAATTCAGCAATATCATCTATAGCCTTTTCAGCTTGTTCTCCAGTCGCAACAATTGTAACATTTTCTCCTTGAGGAATTGCTAAAGACATTAATCCTAAAATTGATTTAACATCTACAACTTTATCATGATAAACTAAATTAATATCAACTGAGTACTTTGATGCAGCTTGAACAACCTTAGCTGCTAAGCTAGCGTGTAAACCTACAGTGCTTTTTACTAAAATTTTCTTTTCCATTTTCTTCAAACCATCCTCATCCAAAATTATTTATCGTTAACGCATGCAATACCTGGTAATACCTTACCCTCTAAATACTCAAGTGATGCTCCACCACCTGTTGAAATATGAGAGAATTTGTTCTTATATCCAAATTGAATAGCAGCTGCTGCAGAATCTCCACCACCAACTATTGTATTTGCACCTTGAAGATTAGCAATTGCATCACATACTCCAATTGTTCCCTTAGCAAAGTTTGACATTTCAAATACACCCATAGGTCCATTCCAAACAACAGTCTTTGCCTTAGAAATAACATCAGCAAATAATCTAATTGATGCCTCACCAATATCAAGACCCATTTCATCATCACCGATTTCATCAACACTTACAGTCTTGAATGGAACATCATTTGAAAATTCTGTTGTAACAACAGTATCAACTGGAAGAACGATTTTACCAGCTGCCTTTGCAAGTAATTCCTTTGCAAGGTCTACCTTATCATCCTCACATTTTGACTTACCAACATTTTTACCTAATGCCTTAAGGAAGGTAAACATCATACCTCCACCAATAATAAGCTTATCTGCTTTTTCTAATAATGCAGAAATTACTTCAATCTTATCAGATACCTTAGAACCACCTAAAATTGCAACATATGGTCTTTGAGGATTATCAACTGCACCACCAATAAACTTAATTTCCTTTTCAAGTAAGAATCCAGCTGCAGTTTCTGATATATTTGATGCAATACCAACATTTGATGCAGCAGCTCTATGAGCTGTACCAAACGCATCATTTACAAATACATCACCTAAAGATGCCCAATAAGCACCAAGCTCAGGATCATTCTTTGATTCCTTCTTGCCTTCTAAATCCTCATAACGAGTATTTTCGAACATTAATATTTCGCCATCTTCCATAGAAGCGATTCCATCCTCTAAAGCCTTACCACGAGTAGCAGGTACAAACTTAACAGGAAGACCAATTAACTCTTGAAGTCTCTTAGCTACAGGCGCCAATGAATTCTTAGCAACATCAGCTTCCTCCTTAATACGTCCAAGGTGTGAAAAAACAATTGCCTTTCCACCATTATCAACTACATACTTAATTGTAGGTAATGCTTCACGAATACGGTTGTCATCTGTAATAACTCCGTCCTTCATTGGAACATTAAAATCAACTCTAATTAAAACCTTTTTTCCTTTTACATTTAAATCTGTAATAACCTTTTTAGCCATTATTTTACCTCCATCAGATTATTAACTTGCACAATAATATTATATCATTGTACAAACATAATAACAATTAATTTAATTACTTAGTTTTAAATTATTTTGAAAAAATGCCATCCAAGGCTGGATGACATCAATTATTTTATAAATCAGCAATGTTAATTTCAGATTCTACATCAAAGAAATGACATTTATTCATATCTAATGCTAGTTTAACATCTGAATCAAATGTTAAATCTGAACGAGATGCAACTGATGCAATTAAACTACATCCACCAACCTCAGTGTAAATATTTGTTTCAGCACCTAAAAGTTCAGAAATCTTAACCTTACAATCCACAATTGCATTTGGATATGTTTCAAAAATTATTGGATCACGTTCATCATGAATATGCTCAGGACGAATACCTAAGAATACTTTCTTACCAATAAATCCTTTATCCTTAAGTAATTGAAGCTTTCCTTGTGGTACCTCAATCTTTACATCATCTTTAGCAGTTGTGAAAACACCATTCTCATCTACAACACCATCAATGAAATTCATTGGAGGTGTACCAATAAATCCACCAACGAAGACATTATGTGGATGTGCATATATTTCCTTTGGCTCACCAACCTGTTGAATACGTCCATCCTTCATACATACAATTCTTGATGCCATTGTCATAGCCTCAATTTGGTCATGTGTTACATAAATTGTAGTTGCATTTAAACGACGGTGTAGCTTAATTAATTCTCCACGAGTGGAAACACGTAACTTAGCATCTAGGTTTGAAAGAGGCTCGTCCATCAAGAATACCTTTGCATCACGAACGATAGCACGACCTAATGCAACACGTTGACATTGACCTCCTGATAATTGTCTTGGCTTACGCTCTAGATATGGAGTAAGACCTAAAATTTCAGCAGCCTCTGTAATCTTTTGTTTAATAATATCACGGTCAATACGACGAAGACGTAGACCAAATGCCATGTTCTCGTAAACTGTCATATGTGGATAAAGAGCATAGCTTTGGAAAACCATCGCAATATCACGATCCTTAGGTGATACGTCATTTACCATTTTATCATCGATCCAAAGTTCTCCAGCAGTAATGTCTTCAAGACCAGCAATCATACGTAATGTTGTAGATTTTCCACATCCAGATGGACCTACGAAACAAATGAATTCCTTATCCTTAATATCAAGATTAAAGTCAAAAACAGCTTGAGTTCCATTAGGATAAATTTTATTAATGTTTTTTAAGCTTAATGTAGCCATAATATTCCTCCTTAAAATTACATAGTTATTTTAACATTTTTGTTATGAAAAAAGAATGTACAAAATGCACATTCTTTTAAAAATTATCTATCTTTTATTAACGAGTAGATGATATAAGCATCCTTAAAGTTTCTTATATCATATCCCGTTTTTTCATAGAATTTATCAAGCTTATTCATTAATGTATTTCGATGCATATATAGTTTTTTTGAAGATGTCAAAACGTTTAAATCATTTTCTATAAATGTAGTTATAATTGTATATGTTTCTATATCTCGTAAATATTCACGTAACGCTTTTACCTTTAAATCATCATAAGGAAAAGCAATAAGCTCTAGCATAATCTCATGACTATGATATAGCTTATTATTCTTCATTTTTCGCAAATACTTAAGCATAATTTCCTCATCTGATTTTATATCACTAGCTGACACTAAATCAGATATATAGCATTTAAACGCTGTGTTAACATCATATATATATGCTTTTAGGCTTTCCTCTAGCATCAATTCAGTATAATCCTCGTATTCTATTATAAATCCATCTTCAATTTCAATATAATTAAATACTCTAAGTAAAGATCTAAATAACTCTAGTAAACATTTCCCGTCTGAATTATCATTTTCCAAATAAACAAAGTATTTATTTATCATTTTCTTCATCGCTACTTACGATTTGTGCATCCTGAACACTTTCATCCTTGCTTGCTTGTTCTTCAGTATTATTAGGAGTTGAACCCATAAACTCATTTTCTATATGATTTCCAAATGAATCTGTATTATCTTTCATACTATTTTCATATGCAATCATTTGTGTATAAGATAGCTTATCACCAATTGATGTATGGTCCTTACCACAAATTAATACTATATTAACAATAAGTGGAATGCAACAACAAATATTTAATATATTAATAAGCTCAAATCCAACAAGATCACGTAAAATCAATGTAGAGCATTTAGCCTTATCATTACCATCAGTCACAACCTTTATCTTCATAAGCATTCTTCCAATTGTTTGCTTGCTCCAATAATAGCCTAAAATATCATAATATGCCACAAAGAAAATCAAGTATACAATCAATGCTGTTATTGATGTTTTAAGTGAATAGCTAACATAATCACTATACCATTGATGTGCCTCGTGTACAAAACTATCATTATATTTAGTAGCATCTAGTGCTGCAACATAAATGACAAATGTCCTATCATCTAGCCCTTCAAAATTATCTCTTGGTAAATTTGTCTCCTTTACAAGATACTCAATCAGTTCATCCTTCTTTTCATCAGTAGGCATTTCAATCATAGCAGGACTCTTAAGATTAAAAATCAAGAATATTAATGAGCATACAATTGAAGTCACTATTGCTAATAAAATTGAATCGATTAAGAATGCTACAAATCTTTGTGCACCATTTGCCTTTTGCATAATATCACCAACCCTATAATTTAATACTATTATAGCATAGTAATCCTACATTTGCATCCAATTTATCATTTTTTTAAATTATAGCATTTACTTCTTTGAGTTAAGTCCAATCAAATCACGATCAAGCTCTTTTTTAATCTGATTATGCTGATAATAGACTCGATATTTATTCTTAATCAGTTTATCAAGTAAATTCTTATCCTCAAACAAATATAATCCTAAACTACCCGGAATCGAATTTATCTCGTTAACATATAGCTTATCATTTGAATATATAAAGTCAATTCTTATTATATCTTCAAACTCAAAGTTATTATAGATAGTTTTACCAATTTGATATATTTTATCTATTATAGCATCGTCTGACAAATAATCATGCTTAAAGTCTTCTTTTCGATTTTTGTACTTTTCATCATAGTCAAAAAATTCCTTTTGATTATGAATCACCTCAACTCTAGACATTATTACATCAGTATCCTTGCAAAATCCCACACAAAACTCAACCATATTCTCAATAAAAGGCTCAATTATAATCTTGTTATCCTCTTTATATGCAGTATTCATCCAATTTACTGCATCTTCCCTATTATGAACCACATTTATTCCAATAGATGAACCCGACCGAGCAGGCTTAATTATAACGGGATACTTATTTATATTAAAATCAGATCCCTTATGTAATACTATTTTATCCAAGGTATCAATATTCATTTGCTTTAATTTTAAATAGGTTAGCTCCTTATCCATCGCCATTATACTAGGATAAATAGATGAGCCTAAATATGGTATTTTATAAAAATCTAGAATACCACCCATTACATCTTCAGCATTTTTACCATGTACAGTTAAAATAACAAAATCTAGCTTTATTCCTTTAAAACCACTATTATTAAAAAACACTCGTCTTCCCTTTAGGCTTAAAATATTATCGATAGTAGGATTCTTTATATAATATATTTCGTTTTCCTTCGTTAAATATAGGAATTTATAATCATTGTTCCTTTTTAGCAAATCCAAAGCACTTATAATAGATATTTCATGCTCCGAGGAATTTCCTCCACATAAGACACCAATCTTCAAAAAATCACATCCTTTAAATAATATGGTTATAATGAAAAGATTATACGTAAATATCCGGAATATCATTTTCAATTAATATTACTGCACTTTCTTGAAAATCAAGTAATTTAATTACCGAATTTACGGATTTAACATATTCCTTCTTTATACTTATCTTGTCATATAACTCTTTTGATGTCCTGCATCTTACAATGTATGCTTCATCTACATTTTCATTAATCACTTTGCTATATTCATCATATAATTGATTTATAACCTTATCGTTTTCTACAATTCCAGGGGTAATAATAATCTTTTTCCCAGGATATAATTTCATTTTATTTACAGCTGCTACAGCACCAGCTATATTCGAATTATACGAATCATCTATAAGTATCGATCTACCAATCTGCTTAATTTCTTGACGAGCAGGTGGCTTTTTAATTCTATTGATCTGATTAACTATTTCTTTTTCATTAACTCCAAGTAGCATTGATAAGATTATACCAGGCATTAGATTTAGAATGTCTATTTCATCCAAGTTATTTCTTTTAAAGGATAAAATATTTTTTTCAAAATAATATATACCAACAATATCTTTATTTACTTTTGCTTTAAAATCTCCATAATTAAATCCATATGTCAGTACATATGCATTTGATTTAAGCTTATAGCTTCTGATATATTCATTTTCATAATTAATGATACCTAACCCTTTTTGAGGCAAGGATTCTATTAAGCTCATTTTTTCTTTTATTATTGTATCCATCGTTTTAAATGTATTAAGGTGCATATATCCTATTGACGTTACTATTCCTATAGTTGGACCAAATGCAGAGCATATTTTTTTAATATCATTTTTATGAGATGCACCCATTTCTAAAATAAGATAATCATAAAGGTTTAGATCATTATTATTTATCATCAAAGATATTCCGTTTAGTGTATTATAGGATTTAATAGTAGAAAGATTAGGATACGAGTTCATTAGCTGACTTAAAAATAACTTTGTTGTTGTTTTAGCAAAAGAGCCAGTTATACCAATACATATACCATCAAATGTCTGAAATTTATGTTTCGCAGATGTTTGATAGCCTTTGTTAATTATTCCTTCAATAGCGTTAGATAGAATCATCAAAGCTACTAAAAAAAATCTTATTAGGAAGATAAAAGGATAAAAGTAAATTATAATAATTGTAAATGGTATAGTCATTATTAAAAATCTTTTTATTCGATTAGTTATTTTTAATCCAATTCGTTTTTTACCATGTAGATAAGCTACCCCTAGACCTAAAATAATCGAACCTAATGAGCTAATTACAACATCATTAGCAATAGATATTACTAGGATAAAAAATAATGAATAAGCCTCAATATGAATATACCTTATTATATACCTTAAATACTCTCTAATCTCATAATGCGCTTGCTGGTATATTGTCAATGAATGGTATATAGAGACTACTACATAAATAACAAAAAAATAACTATATATTGGCATAATAATTAATCACCTTATAAACCTTTACTGGTTCATCTAGGTATGGGAAATGTTCACCTTTTATCCATATAAGATGAGATTTCTTTATCTTTTTGTTCATTTTCTTAGCAACTCTTGGCTTTACAGTTTTATCCTTAGTACCATGAATTATAATAAGATTTTGGGTTATTTTTTTATAATCTATCTTCTTTGTATCTAGCATACACCTATTCATTATTTTTCTTCTTAACTGATTAGCATTTTTATAATCCTTACTAGGGAATTTTACGTTAAACATTTTATTAAGCATAAGCTTAATCCTAGTTTTTAAGGATTTTAAGTCAAAGCCAGGAGTAGATATTAATATTGTCTTATAATTCATATTGCTTTCTAGCATTTTAAGGGCAATTCTTCCACCAAAAGAATGCCCTATTATAATTGGGTTAAAAATCTTATTCCCTTTTATAAAATCATCTATTGCATTACCATAATCCTCTAACGATAAAACAGCATCCGTATAAGATTTTCCAAATGCAGGAAGATCAAGCAAATATACATTATAATTATTTAAAAATAGATTTGAAAAGGCTAAAAACTGATTGGAATCTCCACCCCATCCATGTAAAAATATTATATTTTTTGTACCAATACCTCTTTTCAGATAATATATATTTTTATAATACAAATTATCACCTGATACTATTTTATGAGTCAATAGTCTAAAAAGAATGATTTACGCCCAAAAAAGAAAAAAATAGGATATAAAATATAACATCTTACATCCTAATCTTACGTTATTCTTTATCTTTATTTAATGAATCTCTAATTTCTTCAAGAATGCTTACAACTGGATCCTTAACAGGCTCAGGTACAGGCTTATTAGCCTCCTCTTCTTCTTTTTTCTTCTTAGCATCCAAATAAGCAAGCTCCTTTTTATTTAGCTTAATTCCTTTTTCTTGTTTAAACTTAATTCTATTTTCAATCTTTGTTGATTCAATTGCTTGGTCTCTTAGAGCATTAAATCCTTTAATCACAAAGAATAGAACAAGTGCTACAAGGAAGAAATTAATAATAGCACTTATAAATGCACCCCAGTCAATGTAAATTGAATTAGCTAAATCTAATACCTCATTTCCATTTGTATCAGTAGTTGTAACCTTTACAAGTACTGTATACATTTTATCTAATGCATCCTTATTTCCACCACAGCAATAGTAAATTACCATGTTAATTACTGGCTTTAAAATGCCATTAGATAATGCCGTAACAATTGCTGTAAAAGCAGCTCCAATAATTGTTCCGACAGCCATATCCATTACATTTCCTCTGGATATGAACTTTTTAAATTCTGCCCAAAACTTCTTCATCAAATAATCCTCCATCTACTTCTATTATATATCTAAAATCTAATTATTCAATACAAATTAATCTCTAAGCTCTCTTGTAGACGCAATATGATATAAATCATTTAACTTATTCAAATCAGCGTCGTCCATATCAAAATCAACATCTAAATTAGCTTCAATCCTACTTGGAGTTGTTGATTTAGGAAGTGGTAATGTGTTAGTGTCTAAGCAATATTTTAAGCATATTTGAGCTACTGTTTTATTATACTTTTTAGCAAATTCCTGTAAAATTGGATTTTCAATAAGTTCTCCTGTTGCAAATGGCGAATATGCTTCTATTAAAATATTATTATTTTGACAATATTCTGTAATTTGTGGCTGAGTATTTCCAATAAAATATCTAATTTGATTAACAGCTGGCCATACACCTGTTGCATTGACTATAGCCTCTATATCCTTAACATGGAAATTTGAAACGCCAATTGCTCTTATTTTTTTTGCCTTATATAGTTCAATCATTGCTTTCCAAGCCTCAATATTTCCCTCTGTACAATCCATTCCACAGCTTTGCCAAGGCCAAGGTGCATGAATTAAATATAAATCTACATAATCTATTTTTAATCTATTAATCGACTCCTCAAAATATTTAAACGTTTCCTCATAACTTTTTATAGATGCAGGAAGCTTTGTCGTAATAAATATTTCCTCTCTTGGTATTTTTGAATCAATTATTGCTTGTCCAACACTTTCCTCGTTCCCATATACATATGCTGTATCAATATGTCTATAGCCACATTTAAGAGCGAAAAGTGTTGACTCATACGCTTTTGATCCATTTGGTATTTGCCAAGTACCAAATCCTATTTTTGGTATTTTTACTCCATTATTTAGAATATATATTTCATCTTTAATCATTTTTAATCCTCCAGATCAATTATTCTAGATAAATTTAAAAATACAACCTCATAAAAATGAGATTGTATCATATTTTTAATTTTAGTAATTCTTGGCTTCTACCTCAAAGTAGCTTTGTGCATGTTGGCAAACAGGACAAATAGCTGGTGCCTTTTTACCAATTACAAGGTGTCCACAGTTACGGCATTTCCACATAACCTCTTCAGACTTTTCAAATACATGTTGCATTTCAACATTGTCAAGTAATTTTAAATAGCGCTCCTCATGAGTCTTTTCAATTTTTCCTACAGCTCTAAACTTCCAAGCTAAATCTTTAAATCCTTCTTCCTCTGCTGTCTTAGCGAATTCCTCATACATATCTGTCCATTCATAATTCTCGCCTGCAGCCGCAGCCTTTAGATTAGCCTTAGTATCACCAATACCGCCTAGCTCCTTAAACCACATTTTTGCATGCTCTTTTTCATTTTCTGCAGTTTCTAAGAATATAGCTGAAATTTGCTCATAGCCTTCTTTTTTTGCAACACTAGCAAAATAAGTATATTTGTTTCTTGCTTGTGATTCTCCTGCAAATGCTGCCTGTAAATTCTTTTCAGTTTGTGTTCCTTCGTATCTTGTCATATTAATTGTCTCCTTCTTTTTCTAAATTTTTTTGACATTTTTCACATATGTACTTAATCTCTATTTCAAATGAGATAAGTTTTTTGATATTCCCCTTTAAATGATTATAAAGTTCTTTAACATCATAATCCTTAATACCTCCACAGGATTTACAGATTAAATGTCCATGTGGATCAATATTATAGTCATAGTAATCCTTACCTAATCCAGTATGAAAGCGAGCAATTTGTCCTTCTTCTGTTAGATCATTAAGATTACGATAGACTGTTCCTAAGGAGATATTTGGCATTTTTTTAGTTGCCTCTTTAAAAATGTCCTCGGCGGAAAGGTGAAGCTTAGATTCGTGGATGATTTCAAATATCAAATCACGTTGCTTACTCATTTTCACCTCCAAATAGGAATCATTCCTATTTCAATTATATTTTATCAATATTTGTCGAATTATGCAACATGAAATTCACATATTCTAACATTATTATATGAAAAAAATTCTAATTTATACCAAATATAAAAATAATAGCTCGAAATATTTATATCTTATCATTAACAAAAAAAGAAAGCCTATTCAATAAACGAATTTGCTTTCTCTTATGAACTATAATTATCCGATTGAATCTTCCATATTTAAATTAATTAATCTATTAAGTTCTACCGCATACTCCATTGGAAGTTCTTTTGCAAATGGTTCAATAAATCCCATTACAATCATCTTAGTAGCTTCCTCTTCAGTAAGTCCCCTTGACATTAAATAGAATAATTGTTCCTCATTAACCTTAGATACAGAAGCCTCGTGCTCTATATACATTTTTTCATTTCTACCCTCATTTAATGGAATTGTATCTGATTGAGATATATCATCTAATATAAGGGTATCACATTCAACATGACTTCTAGCACCAGCTGCTCCCTCTAAGGCTCTTACCATACCACGGTAATTTACCTTACCACCACCACGAGCAATTGATTTAGAAATAATCGTAGATGTAGTGTTTTTTCCGATATGAATCATTTTAGCACCTGTATCCTGATATTGTCCCTTTGACGCAAATGCAATAGTTACGCATGTTCCCTTAGCATTATCACCTTTAAGTACACAAGCTGGATATTTCATGTTAAGCCCTGAGCCAACATTGCCATCAATCCATTCCATTGTAGCATCATCTTCAACCAAAGCACGCTTTGTAACAAGGTTTACAATGTTATTAGACCAGTTTTGTACTGTTGAATAACGACAATATCCACCCTTTTTAACATAAATTTCCACAACCGCAGCGTGTAGTGAATCCTTTGAATATAATGGTGCTGTACAACCCTCAACATAGTGAATAGATGCACCTTCATCTACAATTATGAGAGTTCTTTCAAATTGACCCATTCTTTCACTATTAATTCTAAAATATGACTGAACTGGCTTTGTTAGCTTAACACCTTTAGGAACATATATAAATGAGCCACCACTCCATACTGCACTATTTAATGCGGCATATTTATTATCAGAGCTTGGAATTAGCTTCCCAAAGTATTCCTTTAATAGATCTGGGTGCTCCTTAAGTGCTGTATCTGTATCCGTAAATATTACTCCAGCATCAGTAAGTTCCTTCAGATTATTATGATAAACAACCTCTGACTCAAATTGTGTTGAAGCACCAGCTAAGTATTTATGTTCAGCCTCAGGAATTCCAAGCTTTTCAAATGTATTTTTGATTTCCTCTGGTACCTCTTCCCACGATGTACCCTGCTTATCAGTTGATTTAATGTAATATGTATAGTCATCAAAATTAATACTTGATAAGTCGGGTCCCCATTTTGGGTTATTAATTTTCAAAAATGCTTGGTAGCTTTTAAGTCTAAATTCTTTCATCCAATCAGGCTCATTCTTTGCCTCAGATATAAATTTAATAACATTTTCATTTAAACCTTTACCAGAATCAAGAACTGGTTTCGTTTCAGTTACAAAGCCATACTTATAGTCATTAGGAAGATTTTCATCAATTTTTTTCATTTGATTTTTCCTCCGCCTCATTAATTCCTTGCTCAAGAGCTTTCCATGCTAGTGTAGCGCATTTTATACGTGCCGGGAATTGGCTTACACCTGCATATGCAACTGCCTCACCTAACTCTTCCTCATGTTTAGGCTCATTACCCTTAACAAGCTCATAAAAATCATTAATAATCTCTTTAGCCTCACTAACGGTTAACCCCTTAAGCACTTCACTCATAACAGAGGCTGATGACATAGAAATAGAGCAGCCCTTTCCATCCTGGCGAATATCCTTAATTACTCCATCCTTAATTTCTACCTCAATGTTAATATCATCTCCACAAGATGGATTTTTAAAATGAACAAATTGGTATTCATCATTGTGAGTAAGTCCTTTATTCTTTGGATTTTTGGCATGATCCATAATTACTGCACGATATAATTCTTCAATACTTGACGCCATATAAATTCCTCCTAGAAGCTTTTAAAGAAATCCCTAGCTTCTTTAACACTTTCAACCAATCTTACAACATCATCCATTGTATTATAGAAATAGAACGACGCTCTTGTAGTAGAAATTTGATTTAAAAAATTTGTAATGAGCTGTGCACAATGATGTCCTGCACGAATGCAAACATGATTTTTGTCATAAATACTAGCCGCATCATGAGGGTGCACTCCCTTAATATTAAATGTGATTACTCCAGTATCAGTATTCTTATTATAGATTTCAACATCCTCAATTTCACTTAAAAGCTCAATGGCCTTCTTCGCAAGCATTTTTTCATATGCACCTATTTCATCTAGGCCAATGCTTGTTAAAAAGTCACATGCCTCACCTAAGCCAATTACTTCTGCAATCATTGGAGTACCAGTTTCAAACTTATATGGAGAATCCTTGTAGCTTTGACTATCTAAAGATACAACATCAGCCATATCTCCGCCAAACTCAACAGGCTCCATTTTCTCTAGTAATTCTTTTTTACCATATAGAACTCCAACCCCGGTAGGTCCACACATTTTATGCCCAGAAAATGATAAGAAGTCACAATCTAAATCCTTAACATCGACCTTCATATGAGGTACTGCTTGAGCAGCATCAACTGACACAATAATTCCTCTTTCATGACAGATCTTGATAATTTCCTTTATTGGTGTAATATATCCCATAACATTAGAAACATAGGTTAAAGCTACAACCTTAGTTTTTTCTGTTAGAACACTCTTAAAGCCTTCAACAGTGATTCTTCCCTCTTTTGTTAACGGTATATATTTAAGCTTTGCATTCTTAACCTTGCATACATTAAACCAAGGCATATGAGATGAATGATGTTCAAGCTCTGAGGTAATAACCTCATCACCCTCATTAATATTGTGCATTCCATAGCTAAGAGCTACTAGGTTTAATGCCTGTGACGCTCCACGCGTAAATACAACCTCTTCAAACCTAGAATTAATAAATCTAGCTACCTTAGCTCTAGCCTCTTCATACATGTCTGTAGCCTCATATGATAGCTCATATACACCACGATGAACATTACAGCCAAGATTATTATAGTAATAATCCATCTTTTTTATTACTGAATTTGGCTTTAAGCTAGACGCAGCACTATCAAGGTAACATAAATCACTATGAGCATCAAATACAGGAAATTCCTTTTTTAAATTTGTAATGTTCATTAAAATCACCTTTTTAACAATGAATAAATGGTTTCTTCAACCTCATTTTTATTTTCTTGATTAATTAAAGAATCAAGGAAGGGATTAACAATTCCAGATAAAATCAATCTAAATGCTTCATCATGAGATAAGCCTCGAGACATTAAATAAAATAATTCGTCATCAGACATTTCGCCAATTGCAGCACCATGATTAGCAGCTACATCATACTCATCAATCAGCAATATTGGTTTAGAAATTACTGCCGACTTAGTCCCATAAACAATTCCCCTAGACAACTGCTTACAAGAAGATTTTGCCATACCTTTAGCAATCTTACCGATTGTTTCAAACACTATTTCGCTATTTCCTAAGCTAATTCCAAAGTTAGAAATGTTTGATGAGGTATTTTTATCATTATGATTAATAATTACATTTGAAATTGAATTAAAGTTCTTAGAAAGAACTAAATATTTTCCCTCAATTTTAGCATTTGTTCCGTTTAAATTAACAATTAATTCATCTTTGTATGGATAAGGAGATATTACCTTAAAATTAACCATCGCATTTTGTTCTAAAGAAACATTCTCTTTAATATCAATTTTACCCTTAGCGATAAAATCAATATTTAAAGTTGCGCCATCTAACACACAAATTTCTAGGCTATTGATAGCTACTTGTGATAAAACAACACTCGCATTTACGTTAGGAGAAACAGTTAATTTTAGATTATTTGTCGTACCGGTTAAAATTAACGCTTTTTCATTAATTGTTAATTCATCTTTATTTGAAATATCAAATAATTCCATTATTTAGCCTCTTTACGTGCACAACTTCCTAGTAATACATGAGTAGCCTTATCCTCTTCCTCAATTGTAATACCTAATTCCTTTTTTACCCAGTCGTATCCTTCTTGGTCAATTTTCTTAATTAGATCCTTGCCACCAGTTTTAACAATTTGCCCATTAATCATTATATGCACAAAATCTGGCTTTATATAGTCAAGAAGTCTCTCATAGTGAGTAATTAATAAGCATCCAAAATCCTCATTTACCATTTCTGATACATTTTGTCCAACAATTCTTAATGCATCAACGTCAAGTCCTGAATCGATTTCGTCTAAAATTGCAAACTTTGGCTTAAGCATTTTCATTTGCAATATTTCATTACGTTTCATTTCCCCACCAGAGAAACCAACATTTAAGTATCTATGAGCTAAATCAGCTGGCATACTAAGCTCCTTACATGCTTTCTCATATTCCTTGATAAACTTAAATAATGACATATCATTGCCACAAGCCTTCATTGCTTGTCTAACAAAATCACTATTTGTTACACCATTAACAGACATAGGCTGTTGATAAGCCATAAATAAGCCCTGTCTAGCTCGTTCATCTACAGCATAATTTTTAATGCTAACACCATCAAGAATAATGTCACCGCCCAAAATTTGATATTTAGGATTTCCCATTACACAATTTGATAATGTAGATTTACCAGTACCATTTGGTCCCATAATTGCGTGAACCTCACCAGACCTAATTGTTAAATTTACACCCTTTAAAATCTCTTTTCCTGGAATTCCAGCATGTAAATTCTTTATTTCAATAATATGTGACATAATGCCAACTCCTTTTATTACTTGATACTATTTTATATTTTTACTATTTTTTAGTAAAAAATACTATTTAAATTAGTATAATACCAAAAGGCAATCTTTAATTGCCTATGCTATTATACTATAAATGATTTTATTTTACAAATAATATGATTTTAAAAGAATAAAAAAAGACCAAAAGGTCTTTTTATGCGTCGAAGCTATTAATCGGACGCTTATTCTCATCTAATGTAAATATCTTTTGGTGATTTTTTTCTAAATAAGGAACAATAGCCTCAATCTTTTCAGATTCGAAACGATCCATTTTAATCTGAGAATATAAATCCACATCAAAAGAAGATGTCTTTAAGCCAAATAGCTTATACTCAATATCATTATCTCTTAAAACACCATAGCTAGAAATATAATAATAATCTGATATTGTACCTAACAAATCTGGTAAATTAATTGTACCCTTTACTTTTGCTTTGTAAAACTCATGAGTTCCATCAACCTCAAGAATGAATACAACGTTTGATTCTTTTTCAACAAAGCTTTCTGGCTTTATTGTAATAACATTAGAATCATCTACATTCTTTGGATTACGCTTGTTAAAAATAATATTAATAATCGTATAAACAAATATCAATGCCGAAATTACCGTAATAGATATCGATAGCGTAATATATATTTTATAGTCTGAAATGTAGTTTACTTGATAATAAACCCAAGAAACAATACCTCCAAGAAGTCCAACTGATGATACTACAATTGGAAATGCATAATTTTTTTCCTTCCCTGCAACCTTGCGTTCAAAAGCTCTTTGTCTTCTACTTTTTATCATCCTAGGTGGAGCGATTGTAATAATCGTTTGTACATACATAAACACGATAATAGCTCCATAAATAATACTAATTGTAATTACTGCACCCTTAGATAATTCTGGGGTTACTAGCTGATCTAGATTCAAAAAATTATCTATACAATAATACCAAAGTAAAAATCCATCTACAATTGTCACCAATACTGTTGACCATAACTTTTTTCTTTGAACAGATCTCATAAACATTATTAAACTTATAATAATTCTATTCCAAAAAAATACCTCAATCAATAAGAAAAATATATTAAAAACCATTGATGTCAAATTACCAACTCCTTTTATGATAACATTATACAAAACAATTGTAAAAACGCAAACCGTTTTGTGTTAATATCATGTGAAATATTATGGGAAATTATGTTGAATATGTTAACTTCTTATTATTTATTGCTTGATATTGAGAATCATACATATCCTTATAAATTGGACAATCTCTATATAACTCTTCATGAGAGCCCTCACCCTTGATTAATCCACCATCAAGCACAATTATTTTATCCGCATCCTTTATTGTAGATAAACGGTGAGCAATAATGAAGGTTGTTCTTCCCTTTGTAACAATATTCATCGCATGTTTTATTTTCATTTCAGTATCTGAGTCAATATTTGCGGTAGCCTCATCTAGAACTAATATTTTTGGATTTCTTAAAAGAATTCTTGCAAACGCAATTAATTGCTTCTCCCCCAAACTCATATTTTCGCCCTTGAAGGTTACTGGCTGATAAATACCTAGAGGGTCCTTATCTATAATATATCCAGCTCCAACCTCTCTTAAAACATTTTCAACGTCAGAGTCAGAAAATTCTCTTTCCATTGTAACATTTGATTTAAGTGTTCCGGCAAATAAGGCTGGAGTTTGGAGTACTATTCCACAATGGCGACGATAGTCCATTTTATTATATTCCTCTATATTATTACCATCAACCAAGATTTGACCACTATCAGTTACATTATATTGTAGTAATAAATTCATTAAAGAAGACTTACCACTTCCTGTATGTCCAACAATACCAACAGTTTGTCCTGCCTTAACATGTAAATCAATACCATGTAATATTTCGTGATCCTTAACATAAGAGAAATGGACATTCTTAAACTCAACATCACCAACTATATCAAGAGGAGCCTTTTTTCCATCAAATACTCTAACGTCATCTGGCTCATCAATAAACATATAAACACGATTAGCCGCCACCATCGAGTCCTCTAATTCATTTAAGTTGTTAAATATTGTATTAATCGGATTTACTATTCGATCAACATAATTAGTAAATGTTGTAATTAATCCTGCAGTAACAACTACTCCAGCAACATTAAAATATGTCCAACCAAAGTAAATTAAAATACCTGCCTCAACTAATCTTTTAATAAATATTAGTAATTCAAATCCAAAATAAATAGATATAGTATTAACTCTTTTATCCTGATGATTATAATCATTAACTAAATCTTTATAGTCACCTAGCATATATTCCTCTTGATTAAATGCTTGGATAATAAGTGCTCCCGATATAAGCTCATTTAACTTACCTGTGATTCTTGATGATGTTTCTCTTAAATCAGTGTAATATGAATGGACCTTTTTACGATAAAATGTAATCCATACCAATATAATCGGTGCAATTACAAGAATGATTAAAGCTAATTGCCACATCAGCGCAATCATACCAATATATACCGCAATAAGGTTTACGAATGCATTACAAATCGAAAACATCACATTAAAATATGTTCTTACACCATTTGAATCAGAGGTAATCTTAGATACAATCTTACCATCTGGTTCAAGAGAGAAATAGTCAACCTGAAGATGATTAACCTTAAGAATTGCATCCTCACGAATTGATCTTTCAATGTTCATGCCAACCAAATTTAATAAATAATTTTGAAGATATCTAAGCACTACAACAATAACTGTAAATACACCATAAAGAGTTAAAAGTTTTATAACTCCATTATATTTTTCTTTATTTGTCAAATCTGATACGATGTAATCATCTATAATTGATTTTGTAAATCGTGGAGTAATTGTAGTTAATACTGCAATTGTAACCGCAAATAAAACACATAGGATGATTTTAGTTTTATTCTTTAAAATATATGGCAAGGTTCTTCTTACAAGTCCTGATTTATTATACTTATCATATTTTTGGGCCATTTTAATCATCCTCCTTTGTCATTTGCTGCTCAAGGAAGAGACTATGGTACCATCCACGATTTGCCATAAGCTCATCATGTGTACCCTCTTCTACAATTTTTCCGTTTTCAAGAACAATAATCTTATCTGCATGCATTACTGCCGATAAACGATGAGCTACTATAATATTTGTTCTTCCATTTCGATATTCCTTAAGATTTTTAATAATATTAGCCTCTGTTTTACCATCTACAGCAGATAAAGAATCATCTAAAATCATTACATCCGCATTTTTCATAAATGCTCTTGCAATAGACAAGCGTTGTTTTTGTCCACCAGATAGGGTTACACCACATTCGCCAACAATAGTATTTAAACCATATGGCAAATTCTGAATATCCTTTGTAAAATCTGCCATATCGATTGCTCTATTTACATCACTAGTGTCTATTTCATGAGCTGAGCTTCCAAGCTCAACATTCTTAAATACACTACGTGAAAATAGCATGTGCTCCTGTGGTACATAACCAATACGAGCACGTACTGATTCCTTTTGGTAATCCTCAATGTTTATATCATTTACTAAAATTTGACCATCAGTAATTGGAAATTGACGCATTAATTGTCTAACAAGAGTAGATTTACCAGAACCCGTACGACCAACAATTCCTAAGGTTTGACCCTCTTTTATAGTCAAATTAATGTGATTTAATACCGGATTCTTATCCTCTGGATAAGTAAATGAAACATCCTTAAACTCAATCTTTTTAACCTCGCCTAGTGGCTTCGCATCAGCTTTATCTATAATTACTGATTTAGCATAATATATCTCATTTAATCTTTCAAGTGAGATAATACTTTGATAAAAGTTTGTAAGCATATTACCAATATTTGTTAAAGGTCCTGCTAAGCTATTTAAATACACAATAAATTGCATGAATAACGCTACTGTAAAGCCTTCTACTGAGCCTTCAATCAGCATTCTTGACGCTATTGCATAAGAAATCATCAATGATATTGCAGTTATTGATTGAAATACTGGTTGAAATACAACATTTATTTTTAAGTTCTTTCTTTCAATGTCATATACCTTTTTAGAGTAAGTTAAATTCTTTTGATAATTCTCCTCTTCCTTTGAAAATGCTCTAATTGTTCTTACATTAGTAATACTTTCAAGTACTACATTTCCCATTTCAGAAGATGCATCTCTTACATTCTTCCAATTCTTTTTTACCTTAACCTTAAATAAAATATTAAATACAAATATTAATAAAAGTGGCAATGCTGAATATAGAGTTAGCATTGGATTAATAATTATCATTGCGACTAAATTTACAGTTATTACTGTTACTTCAAATGAAATATTTAAAAGTCTATTTCCTCCTGAGAAATTTACACTTTTAACATCTCCTAAAGCTCTTGTAAGTAAATCTCCTGATTGAAAATGTTCAAAGAAGGTAGCGTCTTGAATAATTATATTTTGCATATAACGAACCTGTAAAGCATAGAATAGCTTTACCTTCAACCTATTTTGCACTACTCTTTTGGTCGTTGTAACAACATATATAGCAATAGCGGTTCCAACTGATAAAACACCAATACGCCAAATCATGTAGCTTTTTGTTAATGTACCTTCACTAACCTTAGCTGTAAAATCCCCTAAGATATATGCAGGTACTAAGCATATTAGAGCTTGAACTATTCCTAAAAGTAAAATTGGAATATAAAAGTGAAGGTTCTTTTTTACAAACCACCACATCTCTTTAATAAAATTGATCACAATGCCACCTCCCGTATACTTATTTTTTAATTATATATCGACATATTTTTTTATTCAAGGAAAAATCCTAACAAAAAAAGTAAAATAAAAAAATGCTAATGAATCTATCAATAATCAGATAGAAACACTAGCATATTTATATTTAATTAAACACATATTTTCTATACATCAAGATAATATGTGAGGGTAAAATCTTTACACTGCCAATCGTCGTCACCACCACCGTATGCGCCAAATTCTAGCATTAACGAATCTTCTGAAATTTGGTTTATACTAATATCAAAACTAAATGAACAATCTTCATAAAGGTGATTTTTAATATCACTATCATGCTTATAATAGTATATTTTTGAATTTTTACCATTATATTTTACATATACTTCAATCCAGTCCCAGCCTTTATCAATTGAATAGATTGTAAAGTTTGCGACAACTCTAAAAGAATTATAATTTTTTAGATGATTATAATCAATATTGGTCAAACCAGAAAGAGTATCATATACATATACACTATCATCATCAGTAATATTATTGCCGTCTATTATATTGCCATAATTCTTTTGGCCAGATACACTTGATTTATAATTAAATGAATCTTCTTTTAATATTTTCTTTGACTCACAGTATGATTCATACTCATTTTTCATTTTCTCACGTAAATATGAATATGATTCTGGCAAAATCTCCCACATTCCTTTTAATCCACTACTACCATATGAAATTGGTTGTGGATTATTCTTAACTGTAGAACACCAGTTTGATATTTCATTCCATGCATTTTGATTGTTAGAAATATTATGAATATACTGCTCCCCACCAATCGTATCATAATTCTCCACTATTTTTGTATAGCTAGTATTAGAAAAATATGTATTATATTGATCTGCCTTTTGATTGCTCCCAATCGCAAAGTTATCATTTACATTAAAATAATTTGACATCTCAGTTTCAAATTGTTCATGACTTGTACTAATATTTGAATATATAGCATTTGTATAAGTAAAAACACCACCATATATTACACTTGTAACAATGTGAGTTCCAAAACAATCAAAAAAATCAGAATATGATATTTTTCCATTAGATAATTGGTCCAACCAAGTCTTAAACTTAATACTCATATTATTTATATTATTCAATGAAGACTCTTCAGAATCATCGTTAATCAGTGAATACTTTTTTGTTTCTTGACACTCATAATAAAGTGCATAATACTTATTATAATAATTTTGAGTATTCCTAATAAAATTTGTTTTTGACTCAAGAAAAAATTGAAAAGAATTCTCTTGATCAACATTTAAAGATGACGATAATAATGCAGATGTTTTAGTCGAAAACTCCTGCTTCGTTATGGCTTCAACTTTACCTACCTTATGAAGACTTAAATCACTTTCATACATCTTAATATTATTTAAAAACTCATTTGTATAAACTTTGTCATATGTTTTATAATCGTTTAGCGACGAACATGTTGCCGTATTAATAGCTAGCCCACAAATAGGCTCTTCAACAATACTATATGCATTGGCATTTTTTCCGAAGAAAAAAAACGGAGCACATAATAATATACTTAAAAATATAATTAACTTTTTTTTCATTTTCTAACCCTCTCATCTATATTTATAATAAAGTTTTTTTGTTGTTAATATACTTAAACTTCCTAACATAACTGCCGTTATAAAAGCAATAATAAAATAACTGCTTATATTTATGTAATAATTATTAGCATCTCGAATAGATATCCATGAGTACAGTTCATCATTAAACAATAGTGTAAGCATTAAAGATATGCCAAAGCTAATGATAAAAGCATATATAAAGCATTTTAAAATAAGCATACAAGCTTGAAGTATGATAATTTTACAAACACTTTTTTCCTTGACTCCCATAATATTTAGCATTTTCAAATACATATTGTTTTTCCTAACATACTTGTTGTACATAATGAACAAATTTGCCATCAATATAAACAAGAAAACTATACCATAAGTTAAAGTAAGTATTTCCATTATAAAAATAATATCACCATAATATTTATCAAATGATAATATTGGCGATCCTCTAAATCCTTCGTTTTTAACCAAAGCTAAAGCGGTATCATAGTCTTCTACAACATATAATGAATATCCTCCCCCTTTGGTAATCTCCTTATTTTTCAATAAATGTGCATTATCTTTACAAACCATAAACGTTCCACAGTACATTGTTCGGTATGAAAAATAAAATTCAAATTCTTGGTTAAAGATGCCAGAAACAATATATGTATCATTATTCGCATCAAAAGAAAAGCGAATTTCTTTACCTATTACATCATCATACGATAACCCCCAATATTTTATTATTCCAGAAGACAGTAAAACCTCATCATCTTTTTTAGGTTCGTTTCCAAACATTATTATGGATGAGTTATAGTTGTTCTTCAAATAGTCGTTTTCATGTTCTAAATAAAATGCTTCTTCGTATGCAATAATATTATAATATTTATAACCCTCTTGTCCATCTAAGTCAATTGAATAAATATCTTTCCACTGGTAATCAATTTTATACTCCTTATTATTAATATCCACTTTATAATCAATATAATCATTTTTTTTAACATCATAGTTTTCAAAGCTTGCTTCATCAGTGTATTTTTGTGGTGCAGTTCCATCATAAGAACATACAACCATATTATTCTTATCATTTATTGCCTTATTCTTTATTTGAAATTCGTAAGAATACAAGCAATAAAATGATACAATAGTCAATGCAATAATAAATACCAATGAAACGAATATAAGCTTTGATACTTTATTTTTTTTATAGCCCTTATATGCTAAAAACAAAGTCACCTTATTTCTCATACATAACCTCATTTAATTTAACTATCGATTTTTTTGTTTTATACTTAATATTCATATATACAAAAATTATAATTATAATAGGAATTAAAATTACTCCAATGGATACTATAAAGTAAATATGATCTAATTCAACACTAATATAATCAAGATTGAATCCTTCCAAAACATTTGTAGCTAATCCATATGTAACCCTATATATAATTTTCTTAAGCAATGGCTTAGTAAATAACGATATACAAAAACCTAAAAGATTAGCTATAGCAATAATAATTGAATCACCAAGAATTTCAATTTTAAGTATATCCTTCCTCTTAGCCCCACAAATTGATAAAATATTATAAAATATATTATTATTTTCAATTCGTAAAATTAAATCATTTGATATCAACAAAGAATAAGATATTACAGCAAAAACTAATAATATAGATAAAAATACATTTACAACATTAATTATAATGTTTAAAGTATTAAATGAATTAAACTTATCATTATGATCATCAATTTCATATCTATTATTAAGTTCTTTTAAAACATCAAATACACCTTTCATCTTGTTTTCATTTAATGAAAAATACACATCAAAGTTGAAATCTGGTAATGTATCAAAATCCATTATAATATCAAAGGTATTTGAACTAAAAAAACCTTTTACCATATATTCATTTTCAAAAATACATAATCTATCACCAATAGAAAAATCGTATTTTTCATTTATTAGTATCTCATACTCATCGAAGTTTAGTTGCTCTTTTTTATTATTGAAATGCCTACAAACAAACTTATAATCATTGAATGATAATTTCGTTGAAATATTTAAATTATTATTATTGTTACCTTTTATCAACTCAAGTGCATATGAAGAATCTGCATCGCCGGAGTAGCTAAATATTATTCTATCATTTAAGTAATTTAAATTAGTTTTTTTTAAATTAAAATTTAAATTAACACTAAGTAATAGACAAAACGAAATAAAAAATGATAGTGCTACAATGCAAAGGCCAAGGATAATAGATGCTTTGTAATGTTTTGAAAAATTACAAATACCATAATGAAAAATATCATTTTTTTTCATTAATAACACCATCTTTTAATTCGTATATTTTGTCACCATATTTAGTTGCATAATCATCATTATGAGTAATAACTATAACAATTCTATCTTCATTACATAAACTCTTAAGCATATCCATTACTAATTCACCATTTTTACTATCTAAATTCCCAGTTGGTTCATCAGCAATTATTATTTTTGGATCATTCACAACGGCTCTAGCAATACAAACTCTTTGTTTTTCTCCACCAGATAATTTTGAGACAATAACGTCCTGTTTATCTAATAATCCAACTTTAGTCAAAGCTAAATTAATTCTATTCTTCCTCTCGCTTTTATTCATTTCTGAAATTACTAAAGGAATTTCAACATTTTCTAAAACGGTAAAATTTGGCTCCAAATAAAAATTCTGAAAAACATATCCTAATTTTTGATTTCTAAAATATGCTTTTTCATCCTCTGACATCTCAACGATATTTTGATTATCAATTAATACTTTTCCACTTGTAGGTAAAAGTAACCCCCCTATAATGTTGAGCAACGTAGTTTTCCCAGAACCAGACGGTCCTTTAATCACTGTTAACTCATTAATGCTAATTTCAAGATTAATATTTTTTAGAACATGAACAACACTATTTGTCTCATAAAAATCCATAGAGACATTTTCTATTTTTAACATAACTTTCCTCCAAAATTTATAAACGAATATTATAAATTATACGCTTATTTTTTTCATTTACAAGATAGTGCATATAAAAAAAGAGGATTTCTCCTCTTTTATAGCATTTTTATCAATTACTTATAATTTTTTCTTAATAAGTCAATTTCATTTTTATATAGTTCTTCATTCTCACATGGTGTTTCTAAGAAAAATGGAATATTTTTTAGTAGAGGATGATTAATTAAATTAATTATCGCATCAAGTCCAATTGATCCTTTTCCAATATTTTCATGGCGATCCTTATGAGAATTAAATTCTGTCATAGAATCATTTAAGTGGATGGCTTTTAATTTATCCAAGCCAATAACCTCATCAAAATGCTTCAAAACTCCATCTAAATCATTTTTAATATCATATCCAGCACTATAAACGTGGCATGTATCTAAACAAACACCCAAATGTGGATTATTTACCTTATCCATAATACTTTTAATTTCTTCAAATGTCGAACCAATTTCAGAACCTTTTCCTGACATAGTTTCTATTAATACTGTTGTGGTCATATCAGGAGTTAAAACTTCATTTAGAATCTCTGAAGTTAATTCAATACCTTTCTCAATCCCTTGGCCAACATGACTTCCTGGATGGAAATTATACAAGGCATTTGGAAAATACTTGATACTTTCTAAATCCTCTTTAAACACTATTTTTGCAAAATCTCTTATGTTTTCGTCCTTACTTGAGGGATTTAAAGTGTATGGTGCATGACAAAGTAAAGTTGCAAATCCATTTTCCTTTGCATAATTTAAATATGCATTTATATCTTCTAAATCTAATGGTCTTTTCGCACCACCTCGAGGATTACGGGAAAAATATTGAAATGTATTTGCATTAATTGTTTTAGCAAACTGGGCAGTTTTTAAAAATCCCTTTGAAATTGATAAATGGGGTCCAATGTTTAAATTACTCATATTTTTACCTCAATTTATAATAATATCCCTTGGATTACCAAGAGATATTATTAATATTCTATTAATTTATTTTACTTTTGATATTTAGGATCATTTACACGTGCCATATAAGATTCATAACGAGCCTGAGCATCTTGTAAATTAAATTCTAATAATTCTTCAGCCTTAACTGGATTAATCTTAGAAAGCTGAGAATAACGTCCTTCATTCATTAAGAAATCATGATATTTAGACCAATCTGGTTCCTTAGAATCCATAGTGAATGGATTTTGTCCTTGCTTAGCCAAATCAGGGTTGAAACGGAATGTTGGGAAATATCCACACTCAGTTGCAAGTTTAGCCTCAAGTTGAGTCTTAGCAAGACCACCCTTAATATTGTGAGCAATACAAGGTGCATAGCAAATAACAATTGATGGTCCCTTATATGCTTCAGCTTCCTTTAAAGCCTTAATAACTTGGTTTTGGTTAGCACCATGGCAAACTGTAGCAACGTATACATGACCATAGCTCATTGCGATTGAAGCTAAATCCTTCTTCTTTTGGCGCTTTCCAGATGCTGTAAATTTAGCAATTGATCCTGTACGGCTTGATTTAGATGATTGACCACCAGTATTTGAATATACCTCTGTATCTACAACAAGAATATTAACATCCTCATTATTTGCAATTACATGGTCAAGACCACCAAATCCAATATCATAAGCCCAACCATCTCCACCAATAATCCATTGAGATGCTTTTATAATATATTGCTTTAGGGAAATAATTTCCTTAGCATATGGAGCCTTATCTGATTCAAATGCAGCTACCATCTTAGGCTCTAATGCTTCTGTTACATCACCATTATCTCGGTTTTCTAGCCATTCGTTAGCAAGTGCCTTTTGCTCATCATTCATTTCATCAAGATTTGCAACAATTACATTTTGTAAGCGATCACGCATTGTTTCATATGCTACACGCATACCAAATCCAAACTCAGCATTATCCTCAAATAATGAGTTTGCCCAAGCTGGACCATGACCATTACTTAATGTTGTATATGGGCTTGATGGATATGAACCAGAATAAATTGATGTACATCCTGTAGCATTAGCTACCATCATTCTGTTACCAAATAATTGGCTTACAGCCTTAATATATGGAGTTTCTCCACATCCAGCACATGCACCAGAGAACTCAAATAAAGGCTTAGCAAATTGAACATTCTTAGCATTTGCCTTTCCAACAAGCTCACTCTTGTATGTTACATTGTCATAGAAATACTTAGCTACAACATCTTGTTTAGCATCACGAGCTTCCTTAAGTGACTTCATAGATAGACAAGCCTTTGGACATACAGTTGTACATACACCACAGCCTGTACAGTCAAGTGGAGATACAACAATAGTAAATTTAACATTTTCAAGACCTTTACCATTTGCCTTTAAGTAAGTTACGTCCTTAGGTGCGTTAGCCTCTTCAGTCGCATCAACTAGGAATGGACGAATTGCAGCGTGACTACATACGAATGCACATTGGTTACATTGAATACACTTAGTGCCATCCCAGAATGGAACTTGAGATGCAACACCACGCTTTTCATATGCTGCAGTACCAGAAGGCATTGAGCAATCAGCACGGTCCTTGAATACAGAAAGAGGTAAATTATCTCCCTCAAGAGAATCAATTGGATCAGCAATCTCACGAACAAAGCGTGGACGAGATTCATCTACAGTCTTAGCTTCAGGCTTTAGATTAGCCCACTCAGGCTTAACCTCTACTTCAACAATACGAGATTCACCCATATCAACAGCCTTGCAGTTCATATCAACAAGCTCTTGACCCTTCTTTGCATAAGTCTTTTGAGCAAATTCCTTCATATGTTGCTTAGCTTCTTCGAAGTCCATAATTTGTTCATTTAGCTTGAAGAATGCAGATTGCATAATTGTGTTAACTCCAAGTCCTGGACGGAATCCACATTCAAGTGCAGCATGAGTCGCATCAATTATGTATAGCTTAGCATGCTTCTTTGCAAGCTGTATTTTATATGAATTTGGAAGTAAATCCTCAATTTCATCCTTACCTACAGCAGTATTCAATAAGAATGAACCACCATTACGTAAGCCCTTAATCATATCAAACTTCTTTAAATAAGCATCCAAAGAGCATGATACAAAGTGAGGATTATTAACTAAATATGTAGAACGAATTGGGTTCTTAGAGAAACGTAGGTGTAATCTTGTAGAACCTCCACTCTTCTTTGAGTCATAAGCTGCGTAGCTTTGAGAATAGAAATCAGTATAATCACCGATAATCTTAGAAATATTCTTACATGCACCAACAGTACCATCTGAACCTAATCCAAAGAATAATAATTCTGTTGTAGTAGGATCTGCAGTATCAATTGGATTTTTAACAACAACGTTAGTATGATCAATATCATCTATAATACCAACTGTAAAGCGATCCTTAGCTTCATTAGCTAAATTGTCATATACAGCATTGATTAAATCAGGAGTAGTATCCTTTGAAGATAATCCATAGCGTCCACCAATAATAAGTGGTTGATTAGCTTGACCATAATATACACTCTTAACATCTAGGTATAATGGTTCTCCAACTGAACCTTGCTCAATTGTACGATCTAATACAGCAATTCTCTTTACAGTCTTAGGCATTGCATTAAAGAAATACTTTGCACTAAATGGACGGTATAAATGAACCTCTAAAAGACCAACCTTCTTACCTTGAGCAACTAAATTATCAACAACCTCACGAGTTGCTTGACATACTGAACCCATTGCAACAATTACGTCAGTTGCGTCCTTAGCACCATAGAATACAAATGGAGCATAATTACGTCCTGTAACCTTAGAAATTTCTCCCATGTATTTTGCAACTACATCAGGTACAGATGCATATTTCTTAGCTTGTAGCTCACGAGTTTGGAAATATACGTCATCGTTTTGAGCAGTTCCTCTTTCCTTTGGATGAGTAGGGTTTAAAGCCTCCTGACGGAACTTAGCTACTGCATCACGATCAAGTAAACGATCAAAAACCTCATAATCTATGGCCTCAACAGTGTTTACCTCATGAGAAGTTCTAAATCCATCAAAGAAATGAAGGAATGGAATTGATGATTCAATTGCAGCTAAATGAGCTACTCCTCCTAAATCCATAACCTCTTGAACTGAGTTTGTACATAGCATTGCAAAACCAGTTTGACGACATGCCATAACATCTTGGTGATCACCGAATATTGAAAGAGATTGAGAAGCTAGTGATCTAGCTGCCACATGGATAACACCAGGAAGGCATTCTCCAGCAATCTTATACATATTAGGTATTTTTAACAATAAGCCTTGAGAAGCTGTATAAGTTGTAGTAAGTGCACCAGCCTCAAGTGAACCATGAACTGTACCAGCTGCACCAGCCTCTGATTGCATTTCTACTACCTTTACAGGCATTCCAAATAAATTCTTCTTACCTTGTGATGCCCATTCATCAACATACTCTGCCATTGGAGTAGATGGTGTAATTGGGTATATTCCCGCTACCTCCGTAAAAGCGTATGATACATATGCTGCAGCATAGTTTCCATCGATAGCCATTCTTTTAACATCTTTTTTTGTAGCCATAATAAATCCTCCTAATAATTATTTTGGTACTCTTATATTATAAACATTTTTCCAAAAAGTTTCAACAATTATGACAAAAGATATATATATAAGTGACTGACATTCCTTATTTTATTTCCATTTTAAGAGAATTACACATTTCTTATAATAAAAAGCTGCAAAACATACTAATGCTTCACAGCTTTTAAAATACCATAATAGGTGCTTATGATTACTTAAGAATTATTTCATTAAGATTAACTAATAATTTATCAACCTCTACATTGTTAATAATTAGAATAATCAAATTATCCTTAACAAGAAAAGAAATCGGTAATACGTCTAATTTTTTTAACAATTCATTTATATTTGAAATTATATTTGTCTTAAATAAAAACGAACCAACTATACTAACTAAAGAATACTCTCCATTCTCATTTTTATAATATTTATCACCATTAATATCTATAAAAAGAGAGTTATTATCTTTTTTTGTTACATTCATAATTGACACTGCTTTAGGGCCGTACTCTTCTAGACTATTAATCTCTGTTCCATCATTGGACAATGATTCTAATATATTAGTTGTAACTTGATATTCCTTTGCTATAGCAGCTGCCTTTGGTGCTAAAACTTTACCACCGGCAAGAGATAGCTCAAGCATCTCATCATAGGAAATATATGGCAGCTTTTTCCCTTTTATTCCTAGCTTAGGATCGATTGAGTAAACCCCGTTAACATCGGTAAAAATATCACAGGGAACACTATAAATAGCTGCTAAAGCTAATGCTGTAGTGTCTGAACCACCTCTCCCTAAGCTTACAAAATCTGTGCCATTTACTCCTTGAAATCCAGTTATTACTAAAATATCATATTCTTTTAGCAAATCATCTATTTTACTTTTATTAATACTAATAATTCTTCCATCCCCATAATCATTACTAGCTACAATATCTATATTCATTGCATTGCAAGAATAGGCTTTTCTTCCAAGCTCATTAATCGCAATTGCTAGCAAAGATGCGTTAATCATCTCACCTGTCACAATCATTTGATCAATTTCTCTTAAGGATGGATTTAAAGATAATTCCTTAGCTTTTTTTAATATATCATTTGTAAAACCAAAAGGAGCTGATACAACTATTAGCTGTTTATCATTATCCTTTACTATTTGCTTGGCAACTGCTTTGATTTTACCCAAGTCCTTTAATGATGATCCACCATATTTTTTAATTTTCAACCTAAATCAACTCCGTAAGGACTTTAAAATCTCACCTTGATGAATCTCTGTAGGCCATGTAAGCGGAAGTCTTAGCTTCCCAACGCTCATCCCCTTTACATCCATTAAATATTTAATGCCAATCGGATTAACGTCTAAAAATACACTGTTTATTAAATCCTTATATTTCATAAACAAGGATATAGATTCTAAAGCCTCACCATTATCATATGTTGATAAAATTTTGCTAATTATATCACTTATCACATTTGACATTACACTAATTACACCATCACAGCCTAAAATCATAAATATTGGAAGTGCTATATCATCACCACAATAAATTTTAAAATTATCACTTCTACACTCAGACACCTTAAGTATTCGCAAATAATCTGAGGTAGCTTCCTTTATTCCTATGATATTAGGTATTAATGACAATCTTTTTAATGCCTCCAAATCAATTGGATTATTAGTACGAGCTGGAACATCATATATAATAATCTTCTTATCCGTCATTGCACTAATTGTTTTAAAATAATCATAAATTCCTTCTTTGCTTGATTTATTATAATAAGGTGTGATTACTAACAATTCATCAATATCATATCCATCATATAATGAAATCTCTTTTGAGACTGAAGTCAAGCTATTCCCTGATACTCCTCCAATAACACTAATTTTGTTTAATGCCTCCTCGCAAACAGTTTTAATGACTAGCTTCTTCTCATCCTCACTTAAGGTAGGACTTTCTGATGTTGTACCTAAAATTAATATTTTATCAGTCTTTTTTTCAATATGATATCGCACAAGCTCTTTAAGCTTAGCTACATCAACACTCATATCAGAACAAAACGGAGTTACAAGCGCTACTATATTTTCCAATATACCACCTAATTTAGTATATGAAAAAATGAGGATTTTGGAACATCCTCATTCATAGACTATGTAATCTAACACAGAGTTCTACTTTATGAATTCATCATAAAATAACATTTTTTCTTTATTGTAGCTTATTTAAGGACGAAATGTATATCCTCAAGACTTGCATTAATAATTGATGAATCATCATTAGATATAATTCTATCAATTATATTTTTTTTAATATTTTGTAGTTCAATCACTCTTTCTTCAATCGTATTTTCACAAATAATCTTAACAACCTCAACATTCCGTTTTTGTCCAATACGATAAGCTCTATCTGTTGCTTGGGATTCTACTGCTTGATTCCACCAAGGGTCCATGTGTATTACAACATCCGCTCCAACTAAATTAAGTCCCGTACCGCCTGCTTTTAACGATACTAAAAATATCTTCACCTCATCACTTGCATTAAATCTATTGGCAAAATCAATTCTATTTTCAGATTTAGTTTCGCCTGTTATCATGAAGTAATGCAGATGAAGCTTATTTAGTATTTGTTCAATCAAATTAAGTCCCTTAACAAATTGGGAGAAAATCAATATTTTATGACCATTATCAATATAGTTTATAATTAGCTCTTCTAGTAATTGTAATTTTCCACCTACAGAATTAAATCCTTCATCAAACGTTCTAGGATCAACACAAATCTGTCTTAGTCTTGTAATAAAAGGTAATAAATCAAAGGGCTTTGCACCATTATTTAAGGCATTCCTTGCCATTAAAAGATGTGAATCATACATTTTTCTTTGTTCTTGTGTCATTGGTGCTGATAAAACAGTTTCAAATTTTGGTGGCAAATCCTTTAATACATTATCCTTAGTTCTTCTTAAAACAAATGGGGCAATCTTCTTTGCGATATGGGCAGAATAATTATCATTAGAATTATACTTTACCTTAAAGACCGGAAGTTCCTCAAAATAACCAGGCATAATAAATTCAAATATTGACCATAAATCAATAACATTGTTTTCTATTGGTGTACCTGTGAGAGCAAACTTAGAATCACCTAATAATTTTTTTACAGCCATAGATTTTTCTGCTTGCACATTTTTAATATATTGAGCCTCATCTAAAACTATATACTTAAATACAATATCTTTATAAAATTCAATATCATTCCTTAACGAATCATAAGCTGTAATATATACTATTCCTTCATTCTGATTAATATTGCAAATCATTTCCTGTCTTGCTTTAGAAAGTCCATAAATTTGTTTTACTTTTATGTTCCCTGCAAACTTTTCAAACTCATTTTTCCAATTGAAAACAAGGCTTTTTGGACATACTATTAAACAAGGCTTATCAAGGCTTGAAGCACTAATCAAAGATATAATTTGAAGAGTTTTACCAAGACCCATATCATCTGCTAAAATACCACCCATGTGATACTTAGCCAAAATTGACAACCAATTGTATCCATCTACTTGATAAGGTCTAAGCTTAGCGTCTATCTTTGGCAGTTTAATTTTTTGATTTTTAAAATTTACTAGTTCATCAATCATATTTTTTAGATAATCATCTATTTGAATCATATCTTTATGAGCATAAGCACATAATGCTTGGTAAATTGGAAGAGAAACAGAATTATAAGGATGATGCTTATCAATCTTAAGATCATCAATTACTTGTGCCATATCATTATTTTCAATATGCACAATCCGATTATTTTTTAATAAAACATATTTCTTTTTAAGCTTCATACCCTGATATAGCTTAAATAATTCTTCTTCATCATATTCTGTATCTTCCATAAAACACTGCATAATACCACTTTTATACTCAATTCTAATAACAGGCTTTTGGAAATTAATTACCTGATAATTCTTTATATTCTCAGATAAATAAACACATGCAAGCTCTCTTAAATGTGAGAAATCCATTGCCATAAAATCAAAGATTCGATTTTCTTGACTGCATATTCCATTTTCAAATCCTAAGTTTTGTAAATATGAAAGATATTCATCATATTTTATATTATCTTGCGATTTGAAATCTTTTATATTTATTATTCTTCCATCCCTTTTAAAATTCTCTGAAACACTTAAAACTTTGTTGGAATAATCAAAATATGCATTTATTTGTAAATCAGAGACTTTAAAACGCTCTTTAACTACGGGGCTTATTTGCAAAAAGTCACTAACATATGGAAAAATTTGATCATTAAACCGTTCAATGATTGGTTCAATATTTATACCATCTATCTTATATGCAAACTTTACGAAGTTCTTATATCTTGTATTATCCTCAACTCTATATATTAACGATGATTCTTTATCCAAAATATATTGATCATCTGCAAGGAATAAAATATCCTGTGTATCCTTTAAATCTAATTTAAAATTCATTTTCTCATCAATAAAGGCATTAATTTTCTTAAATGATAAATCAAGATAATATGGCTTAGAATCTAATATAATTTGTTCTCCTTTAAGAATCTCTAACAAATGACTCGCTAGATTTTCTGTTATTGCCATTTCCTTTTTATTAGAAGAATATACACTAGGCTGTTGCAATAAAACCTTCATAAAATAATCATAAGGTTCCTTTAGATTCTGCGTGCTATGAGTAAAGGAAAACTGCTTACCATAGTTTTTCCTTTCATTTAATTTAAAAAAATTAATGAACTCATTCAGATTCGGTACAACATAAAACTTATTTGTACCAATTTTCAAAGAAATTGATTTATTGCTATTCGAAACATTAAATGAAACCTCAAGTTTGGCTTTAAATTGATCATTTGTTGTATATTTTGTTATACTTGTAACAAACTCATTTGCAACATTGTCGAATGCTTTGATTTTTTTTGCAAGAATACGTTTTTCACTTTGTTCTTTACAAATTTGTTCAACCATTAAAAGCTTATCTTTAAAATTAGTTTTAATGAAAGTAATTAAAAATTCTGCGTAATATTCCTCAAAATAGTTACACTTTATTTTATATGATCCTTTGTCATAATAGGCATCTATAACCAAATATTGATTTAACGCAACTAAAGAATAATGAAGAATATCGTAATCTAGTCCACTTCTTTTTTCAATATAGATATAAGGGCTCATGTATGAAAAAAGGTCAATTTCATCTATTCCTAAATAATTCTTTTTTTGAAGATTAATATTAGAAACATCAAGCTTGTACGTATTTTCATCAAGTGTTAATCGGCCTAAGTAATAGTGGTTTTTCGTAAGCAGTTTTTCGATAGCTTTAGTGTTTTGTAATTCTTTTAGTCTTTCAAATTTAAATGAAGGTATTCTTCCATAGGAATGAAATAAATCTAATATTACGGCCTTAGAATATAGTTTTTCATCGAACTTACGGTCTTCATTTTGACACACATAGTTTATTATTTCATAGTCAAAATCATCAATTTTTGTTTCAAAATATTCATCTGGTAAATAATCAAACAAATCTTTTGAATACACTTTTTTTCCATCCCAGTTTTTAAGTATCTCTTTTTTTGTTGGTTCATCAAGAGATATGATAAGTTCGTTATAAATAAAACCATCGAGCTTATTATCCTTTAAAAGCTGAAGCTTTTCTTCTTTACTTATCCCACTAAAAACTTCGTTTTCAATGCTATAAAATACATCATATCCATCATCAGAAACATCATAGTCACACATATACTTTATTATGTCTAAAAACCTATCTTTAAAATAATAATATATAATAACATTTTGAGATTTATCTGTATGCAGAGGCTGTTGACTATCAAGTTTTTCAAGCTTTTCATATTTTTTTATATATTTTTTCATTTCATGTTTTTGATATGATTCGCCTAATAAAGCTAGAGAAAACACAAAGTCTGTTTTTCTACTTGAACAAAGAAATCCTGCTGTTAATAGTTCTAAAACATCATCTTCATATACTCTTCGGCAAATAATATCTAATATTTTCCCCATCTTGTACTCTTTAGTTTTTAACAAGAAAGATTTAACATTAAGAAATAAATCATTATCGTCTTTATATAATAACTCATCTATCAAAAATCTCAAACCGTTTATATATGAAGTTGTCTCTTTTAAGACTTTATTTAAATAATTTAAAGCTGACCTGCCATGGATACAATCAAAGGTTTCATTGCATGAACAAATAGTAGTGGCCCTCCCACTACTATATTCAATATCGACACGATTTTGCTTGGAATCAATCACTGTAAATCTATTTTGTGACTCATCATATGATGCACCTATTATATCAAAATTTTCCTCTTCTAAATCAAATGAAAAATCGTTGTATTTTTCCTCAAGAATATAGTTTAAAAAATCATTATCTATTATATTTATTTTATTTCTGATTATATATTTTTCAGATATACCATCAAATGTAATAGTTACAACTCTTTCATCATTTGATTTTATGGCACCAAATCCAAACTTATTATGATACCCAATCATATGGTTTCACCTACTTTACTATTTCATCTAATTTTAATATTTCAAGGATTTCATCTGCAGACTGAGAATAATTATAATTATAGACAACATAATCGCATAATTCTAAATTTATATTAACAAAATGATAGATTCTTTGAAATAATTAATCCGCAAAAACAATAAAACAAAAAGAAATCTATCCAATGGAAATTATACCAAAAAGAAATCAATTTAAAAAGGATAATGATAACATTAATTTAAATATGGAAAAAATCCAAACAAATCTAAATACTTATAACTAGTCAATCCTATTTTAAGTAACGTATATTCATTATTATCAAATCCAAAAACAGATTATTTTTTTAATAAAATGTTCATTTAGAAGCTTTAAATACACTATTTAGTCTAATTAATAGATAATTAAAATCTGCAATTTATACTCAAAAGCATTAAGCAAACAAAGATGAACCTTATACAAGCTTTAAAGTTAATGAAAAAGCAATCGTAAAAAAGAAAAACAAATATTCAAAATATAAATATTTATTATAAGTGTATAAGCCATCCTAGAAATGCAAAAATCTTGGATATTCATCACTGGTGATGAATAAATATACGAGTGATTTACAATTCCCTAATATATGAAATAATGAGGTTTTTGGAACCTCATCATTCATAGACTGTATAATAATATATTAGTTTTTACTGATTTTTAATAAGGATTTTATGTACACTGGTAATATTGTGACGAATATTTCTATTGCAAATGATAAGAAAATTAAGATATAGACAAAAGAATTAGTATATATATTCTTAAGACTTGTCAAATTCTTCATGCATAGCAAATATACTAAAGACATAACAATATCAATTACTATCCACATTAAAATCCTAAAACGATTTTGATATAAATAATTTCTTATGATTGAGCCTTTACTATATCCATATAATTTAGCAACATTAAAATTATTCTTATTCTTTTTTACCCAAATAAAATCAAATAGCAACATTACGCCTATCGTACAAAATAATACGATAACACTGATTCCAATAGCATTATTAAAAGCGCTCCAATCACCATTTATTAATCTGTTCTCATAATCTTGATAGAGATTACAAAATTCAAATTTTGATGGAATTAACTTTCTTACCTCTTCTATATTGTTTACTGAAACTATTATTCTTCCTGATGATGGAAGTTCATTATTAACAAAATTCCAGTCAGATACTGATAAACATAAATCATCATGTGCAGGAAGCAAGTTCTTCATTGCCTCATATCCTTCATTTGTTAAATATACATTGTAAAACGAAGAATCTATGCAAAGCCCAACTACCTCTTTACCAAAAAAGGAGTCCCCAACATTTAAGCCAGTATATAAATTTACTACTATTTCTTTATTAGTTTGAGGAGCTCTACCCTCAACTATTCTTATATTATCTACATTTGTTTTAAAATACACATTCTCTTGTACTTTCGCATAATCCTCTTCAACTAAGTATTCGAATCTATTTGGATTACCATCTTTTAATTCAACAATTCCAACATTAGCATATGTATCCTTGTATGAATTGTAATAATAATCATAATTCTTTTCACATACGAAAGAATCTTGATTTGCAACTAACAAAATAGAATTCCCCGGATATGTATTTATATCTTCACCATATACTACTTCATATTCTTCATATTTAACTGAACCACGGTTTCTATGCTCAGAAATACGTTCTACTTTACCAATTACCTCTGGTCTTACAGTATAAACGCAATATGTCTCTTTTGCAGATATACCAACTATACTTGCATAATTATTAACAGGCGTTCCCATCAATTTTCCATATGTATAGTAGCCATCTGATTCACTAACTAGCTTATCAGCCAAGTGCTTTCCAATTATAACTTCATTTTCATTTTGTGGCATTCTTCCGTATATGACATCATAGCCGTTTAAATAGGTTAAAGAATATGCTTTATATCCCCCAACCCCTATATGCTTTGTAAGTTGAGAGCAGTCTTTAAAATATACTGAGGAAGAATAAGATCTTTCTTCATATACAATTTCATCAATATACCCTTTATTATACGCTTCTTCGATAGAATCGTATAAATCTTCCCCATCACCTTGAACAAAATATGCATCAGGTTCATATTCACACTCAACCTCTACATTTGGGAACGACATTGATAAATAAATACATAAAATCATCATTACTATACCAACCAAAAACGAAATGAAATTTAAGGATGCAACATTTGTAAAAAATTTTCTTTTTAAAGAAATGTTCTTAGTTCTATGCTGATATTTAGATTTTTCTTCCTGATAGTCAAATCCATTTATTTCACCATTTTCGATAGTGATTATTTTATCACTTTTGAATAGTTCTTTATCATGACTTGATACTATAACCAATTTATCTTTACTTAAATCATTTAATAAGTTTTTAATAATTGTCGCGTTCATTATATCTAAGTTAGCCGTTGGCTCATCGAACACTAAAATATCCTTAGAACTTATAACTGCTAAAGCTATTCCAAAACGTGCTCTTTCACCCACTGATAAATCAGATGCCTTACGCGTTAACTCATAATTCAAATTGATGCTTGATAAGAAACTAATAATCATTGACTCATCATATTCTATATTGTTATCATCAAGTACTAACTTTATATTTTCCTCAAGAGATAAATTTGCTAAAACCTCAACGTTTTGAGATACATAATAAATGTGGTTTCTTCTAAACTCCTCATAATTCTTTATTTTCTTACCATTATATGAAATATACCCCTTCGATTGAGTTTCTAATCCAACTATAATATTAAGTAACGTAGTCTTCCCAGAACCTGACTTACCTTGAACTAATACTAAACCAGATGAAGGTAAAGTTAAGTTGAAATCAGAAAAAAGGTTTAATTTTATTTTTTTTACTTTAAAGGTTTTTGAAATACCATTAAGCTTTAACATAACTCTTCCCCAACCTTTCTTAAAATATAAATATTATAGATTATTATCATTAATAATCCTATGATAAGGTATAGTACCACATTATCTTTTAATGGATTAATAATTGAATAGCAAATTATCATAAGTGAATATACAAAGAATGATAATAAAGAAATTATAAGTTTTCTTTTTTTGTATGCATTTTTAAATGATACGTCTATCAGCTTAAACGATTTATTATGTTTATAATGGTAATGTTCGACTTCTCCTGAAACATAAAGTATAATACTACAAATAATTAACCCAGATACTGCATATATAATTCGCCATTTAAGCAGCTCCTCTGCCGATGCTGTTGTAATGATATCATCGCTATTATATTGATAATTAATCATCTTATAATCAATTCTACCAGCAAAATGATCAGGTGACTTAAAAAATAACGCCTCATAAATCTGTGTCATTTTAATCTCTTCAAGTGGATTAATATATATTTGAGGCTTATCTACACTTGCATCCTCATGGGGAATCTCGACATTTATATCATAATATGCTTTACTAGTGCGAACTGAAACTCTTAAATCATTTGAGGAATTTGAAACGATCTTAGTTTCATTTGAATAATTAACACTACTGGCTTCATCATTAACATAAAAATGCAGACAACTATTTTGGATAACGTTTTTAATTTTTATATTATTTGAAAAACATACTTCTTTTAAATTATCATCTACTGCTATTCCACTAATTCTAAATGTACCAAAATTTTCATAATCAGCTACATAATAAAATGAATGCCCTACATAATTCAAATAATCATCTAAATGATGTTTGTTTACCAACAACAACGCTTCATCCTCGTTTTGAGGAATTTCACCACTGCTCAATTTTTTATAGTTAGGCTTTGACTCGTATGAAGCAATCAAAGGCGATTTTTTAGTAGATGTAAACAAATGGCGTTCAGTACAATAAAACGGGTTGATTTCATATTCATATCCTAATCCATCAAGCTTATCCTTTGATAATTCTTTATTACTGTTGTACAATAATGTTCTATTATCATCCATATTAAAAACGGATGTATTAAAGGTAGTCTTTTCATCAAAAATAATGCTTCTTGTAATAGAATCAGCACAAAATAAAGTAATAAACAATACGGTTGCGAAAACAAACATAAGTAAGAAATCTCTTATGTTTGTAAGCTTTAAACGCTTTAAATCCGTTCTTAAAATAAAACTTGTTTCATCATTTTTTTCTTCTTTGGGAGTAATTTTAAGCTCATTAGTTTTGGTAATTATTTCATCACTTACTAATAGTCCTTCTTTTAGTGTTACAATTCTATTTGCAATAGATTTATAATTATTTAAGTCATGAGCAGCGACTATTACAAGCTTTTCTTTTGAGAGTTCAAATATCACGTGTCGAATATACTCTATATTTTCTTGATCTAGATTTGCAGTTGGCTCATCAAAAATATATACATCTGCATTTGCAACAATGGCACGTCCAAAAGAAACTCTCGCCTTTTGACCACCAGATAAATATTTTACAGGTTGATTTTTAAATTGAGACAAGCCAAGAGAATCGATTATTTCATTTACCTTCCTTGTTGATTCTTCAGGACTATAAAATGCTAAGCATGTTAGCATTATATTTTCAAATATCGTATATTCTCCGACTAAATTATAGTCCTGGTATCCAATCGAAGTTACTAAATTATCACTATATTTCACACTACCTATATCTGGCACTAAATTTTTTGAAATTACATTTAGCAATGTAGACTTACCACTTCCAGATAGTCCACTTAATAATACTAAACCTGTATTATGCAGTTCAAGACTAACATCCTTAATTCCAACTATAATCTTATCATCTTTATTATAAAATTTAGATACATTTTCAAGCTTAATCATGCTTTTCCTCCCATAAATGTGATTTCCTAATCACTTCATTATAAAAAAGTAACCTTAACGAACATATTTTGATTTAGCCAATCATCTCCCCATGCACCACTTGCATCATAACATATATAAAACATTTCTGTCGAGATGTCAATTTCAAAAAAAGTTTCATACCATTTATATTCAGATCCGCTCGGTAGGTCTACTTCCCAACAATGCAAAAGTATATCAGCTATATTTCCACTTGTAGGTTCCTTTCTAAAACAATATAATTCAGCATATCCATCATCTATCTCCTTTGCTTGAAATCTCAATGTGATAAGCATTTTTGTATATCCTTTTTCTTTATATTGTGCTAATCCAACATATCCATCTATATTTTTTATTATAACACAATCCTTAATATTTCTATCAATACAATCATCTGTCACAACTACTTCATCTGCTCTAACCAGATAATATGGTAATTGACCAGTCCCAAGGGAACCATATTTATCATTTCTAGGTTTGGCTCTATTTAGATAAGAAATACATTCTGTTTTAATAGTATCTTTTAAATCACTATATTCTTTAGGTATTACATCCCATATTCCATATATTTTGTCTCCACCAAGCGAAAGTAAGCCAACATTTCCATAATTAGCTTCACTTAGCGACTTGTTCCAATTTTCATAGCTGAAGTTTACACTTGAATTATTGGCATTGGTTTTCCTTGCAAGAAGACCAATCTCATCAACACTTATTTCACATGTATTATTCATAAATGAATATTTTGTTGAATTTATAAACTGACTCTTTGAATTAACATTGACCACTATTTCTTCCTTTGTTAAATTCATATCGATAGCTGCTTCAGCCTTTGTTTCAAATTCATTTTTTACATCTTGATTAAATGAATATGACAAATTAGAAACGTGAATTAATGTTTCAATTGCTCCGCCAAAAACTGCAGACGATAAAACATGTGTACCGTAAGTCTCAAAAAATTCAATATAGTTAAAATCGCCAGTTGAAGATGCCATTTCATTCAAATCTTCAAGGAAACACTCTCGATATCCATTATTTTTACTTATATTATCTGGTAAATAATAATCTTTGTTAATACTTGTTCTATAGCACTCCTTAAATATTGATTCATAATAATAGTAATTTGAAGAATTGCTGCTTTCAACTTGATTCAAACATTTTGATCCAGTGACATTAATTGACCCCTCCATACTACTTCCATCGCTACCAACTATATTTAAATCGTTTTTCGCTTGATTGCTAACTTTATTTTTCAAATCCGAAATTTCTAGTGCTGAATAACTAAAATACCGTGTGTTAGGCGATTCTACAGCATGATTAACGGCGTAATCAACTAATTTTTCAGAATATGCATCAGTAAATAAACTAGATTTAATATGATCCAATCCCGGATATGACAAATCAATTCCCTTCCCCATGTTCTTAATAACATTATTTGGCTGAACGGTTATATAACTACTTCCACCACCGCCACCAATCCCAGGTTCGTTTTCAATAACTATATCAGAAGTGATTCTTGCCGCATCTACTTTTTTTGTTGATACAAAACACATAACCCCAATAGAAATAATACCCACAACAATACAAACACATATTTTTTTCATAATAACACCATCCCATTCTTTTACATTCTTCTAAACTTATTTAAAATGCTACATTCATGTATTTTTAGCTCTGCTTTATATTTTAAAATCTATGTGTGCAAAATATAAATTCTAATAAAACTAAAAATATCCGTCCCCTAAAATACTCTATTTCGATTTCCTACAATTCCTAAAGTTCCTACACCTTCATGATAATCAACGTTCTCATCACTAACATTCGGATTATTTGTTGTAGAATAATAAGTTGCAGTTATTAATATCCAACTAAAAGTAACTACTATTGTAAGTATTTTAATCATAGATAACACCTTATTTCTTCGCTTGTTCATGACTCTATACCTCCTTTGATTTGCAATTATATAGCAACGGAATATTGAAGTCAAATTTATCATCCGTCAATCATTGGTAATTTTCATTTCAATATTATATATAATTAAAAAAATCACCATTATTTTGGTGATTTTTGTCGTTTTTAAGTTTAAATAAAAATTTTATTTTAATAATATCTAAGTAAAATATCCTTTAATCCAATGTTTATTTTAGATTGATTTAGTCTTTCTTTGTAAAGTGATCTGTCTTTTTTAGATAAATACCCAATTATAAGATTAATATATTCATTTTGTATATTACTGAATTTACTTTGGTCAGATTTATATCTTTCAATCACCTCTATATAATCTTTTTTATTATGAATAGATGCAATTAACAAGAACTCGTATTCTATTTCATCAATTTCTTTTTTTGGAAGAATACTATCTATAACCTCATTATAGTCTCTTAATCCTATACATGCTGTATAATAATGTATCTCTGTTGTATATATTAAGTCCTTGGCTTGATTTGTTTGCTTAAGATATATTAACTGTTTTTTTGATTCAGTAAAGCATTTATTATACTCCCCAATCATATTTAAACATGCAAAATATGTTAAATTTACTAAAGATATTCTATTGTAATTATTATCTTTTATTAAATATTCCTTGCATTCTTTTGCATAATATAAACATAAGTCATATCGCTTAGATAGATAAGCATTTGTGCAATAAACATTATATAGGATTCCTTTCATGTTCTCTTCTATATCCATTTCCCTGTCAAATTCCACAAACTTATTATTACTAAAAAATATTTCAACTATCGTAAAAATTTCTTTAAACGGAGATGTAAAATATGATCCTTTATATTGTTTTACCTCGTTATAAATATCTATATTTTCTTCCATTACAATACGTGGTGAATTAATTCTAACCAATTTGATCAATAATAGTAATAGAGAAAATAATGGCTTTAGATAATTGTTCTCATTTATGTATTCTAATAATATTGGTTCAAATTCTATTATGTTTTCTCCTCTATAATAGAATCTATATATAATTTCGTTTAGTGTCTTTTCATATTCCTTTTGTCTAGAATAATCAAGATCTTTTATATTAAAATAATTATTTAGCTTAACTATAACATTTCTACCCGCATTAGTATTATCTTCTTTTGCACGAATATATGACATATAAGGTATTTCAAGTTCTGCAAAAAGATTTTCTTTTGTCATATTTGAATTTTTTATCATAACATCATAAAAATAAATCATATATTTTAAATCTTTAAAATATGAATCCATTGAATATGTCTTTTGCATAAAATTTCTACCTATTCCTTTACTTTACTATTTCATCTAGTTTCAAAATCTCAAGGATTTCATCAGCAGACTTAGAATAATTATAATTATAGACAACATAATCACATAATTCTAAATTACATTTTTCTGATTCTATTGCTAGTATTCTATTTGTCTTATCTTGAATATCCGTATTTTTCTTTAAAATAGATTCAATCAAAGTTTTCCTATCCCTTTTAATATATATGGTAATAACATTTTCAAAATTGGTTTTAAGAGCCATTGCTCCACATATATCCATTGTAGTTAAAACATTTTTCCCTGATTCTAATATTTTTACAATATCCTCTTTCTTTGAACCAAAACCATGACCCGCATACATAGTAGATTCAAATAATTCTTTATTATCTAAAAGCTTATTAAATTCCTCTTTAGAAATATAATTGTACCAATCATTTTCCTTTAGGCTTGTTGGGTCCTTGGTTGTATATGATTGAAGCTTAACTAACTTATCAGTTTTTTCAATCAGCTTACCTGCAACCTTAGTTTTACCAGACCCTGATGGACCAACAAGACATACAATTCCTGGCTTATTGCTAAACGCAACAGGGTTATAATAATAACTCTTTGATATTACCTCAACAAGCTTTAAAAACTCATCATAGTTGTTTACTGCAAGCATTCCTGTGGCATCCTGATTCCAAGGCCTACGCATTAATATAGGATATGTAGCATCCGATTTAAAAACATTATGCATTCCATCATCAAATAATATATCCACATTTATTTTGTCCTTACGAGAGCCCATATAAATGTTTTCTTGCGGAATTTCCGGAAATTCCTGCATAATTCTTTCTGCTCTTATACCCATAAATTTAGGTGGTATTGATGTAGATATAAATACTTCTGTCATTTTAGATAATTTTCTAACAAATTCCTTTGCCCCTTCGATTACAGGCTGATTCTTATAAAACTCAGGATCGTTAAAATATTCAAAAATAACATCTGCTCTTGTACCCAATTTACCCCATCTATTAACCTCGTGAATAGTAAGAGGTGGATTAAAATTATACTTTTCATTCGCAAGCTTTATAGCATACGGTATGCATTCAAGTAATAAATCATCTACATCTAAAGCTGTAGATAGTCTAAAGTGTTTACTCATAAATTTCCTCCTTTCCTAATAAATTATTGATTTGTTTTAAAGCCTCATTTAAAACATCAGGTTCCATTTTAAGTAATAAAAGGGCTTGATTTAATATGACCTGATGAAACTTATGATATATATCTAAAATAGGAATACTTTTCGATGTAATATCGATTAATACTTTTCTCTTATCATACTCATCATTAATTCTTTTAATGTATCCCTTTGATATAAGTTTATCAACGCTAACGCTAAAAGTGCCTGGAGTAACATTTAAGGCTTGTGATAGCCCACTTATAGATTTATCCTCCGTTTTAGAAATAACATTAATAGTTTTGACTTCATTTAAGGTTAAATTAATGTTTTTTTTCTTTAAATAACTTTCCTCTTTAAAAGTAATCTTATAATATAAAGTTGTTATAGTATCATCTAATTTCTTCATTTCTTCTTCTTTTCGCATAATTATTCACCTGCTTATTACTATTATACTTGAATAAGTTAACAATTACTAGAATTTTAAATCACTTTAGAGTATAATTAGGGAGGAGGAATGATAAATATGAACTTATTAGAAAGGTTTCTTACTTATGTTAAAATCGATACAATGTCTGATGATACAACCGGACTTACTCCTTCTACAAACAAACAATTCAATTTAGCAAATATACTTAAAGATGAATTATTAGAACTAGGGCTTACTGATGTCATAGTATCTGATAAATGTACTGTATATGCAACGTTAAAGGAAAATACAAAAGGAATGCCTAAAATTGGCCTTTTAGCCCATATGGATACAATTCCTGAGGTAAGTGGAACGAATGTAGAACCTAAAATTGTTGAACATTATGACGGCTCTATAATCGAGCTTGGAAATGGTGAAGTCTTAGATCCTGCTGAATTTGAAGGATTAAAAAATGAAATTGGTCATACTCTTGTAACTACATCAGGAAATACTGTTCTTGGATGTGATGATAAGGGTGGAATTGCGGTTATTATGACTGCTCTTGCTGAAATTATTAAAAATGATTTACCACATGGAGAGATTCATGTAGCATTTACACCAGATGAAGAGATTGGTACTGGAATTTTATCATTTGATACATCTTTATTCCCAGTTGACTACGCTTATACTATTGATGGTGAGGAATATGATGAATTTTCATATGAAACATTTAATGCAGCTTCTGCTGTTGTTAAGTTTAAAGGCTTTGAAATCCATCCAGGTGCTGCTAAGGGAAAAATGGTAAATGCAGCTAAGCTCGCGATGGAATTTGCGTCTTTACTACCTCAGGCTGAAGCTCCTGAATATACTGAAGGATATGAAGGATTTAATCATCTTACTTCTATTGAAGGCTCAACAGGTGAAGCAACACTTCACTATATTTTAAGAAATCATGATAGCTTAAAGCTTAAGGGTCAGAAACAAGATTTCGTTAACGCTTATTCCTTTATGAATAAAAAATATGGTGAAGGAACTTGTATTCTAGAGATTACTGATGCTTATCGTAATATGAGAGAGGTCATTGAAAATGATATGACATGTGTAAATAAGGCTTTAGCTGCTTATAAAGAAGTTGGTATTGATGTTAAGGTTGTACCTACAAGAGGTGGAACTGATGGTTCAAGACTTACTTATATGGGAATCAATACTCCAAATATTGGTACGGGTGGATACAACTGTCACGGTATTCATGAATATGCAGATATAACTCAAATGAGTAGAATTGTAGAATTAGTTAAAACGATTTTAACGACAAAATAAAAGGGCATGAAGCCCTTTTTCTTTTTAAAAAATCCCCGCATTTTGCGAGGATTGTTTTATTATTCAGCATCCTTTTGATGTGCATCAAATTTCTTACGCTCAACAGTATCAAGAATTTTCTTTCTTAAACGAATATGATTTGGAGTTACCTCAACCAATTCATCATCATTTATAAATTCAAGACATTGTTCTTGTGTCATAATGATAGGTCTTTTTAAAACTACTGTCATATCCTTATTTGAAGAACGAGTATTTGTTTGTTGCTTAGCCTTAACTACATTAACAGCCATATCCATATCACGGCCAGTTTGACCTACTATCATACCCTCGTAAATGTCTTCACCTGGTTCAATGAACATTTGTCCACGGTCCTCAAGCTGCCCTAAAGCATATGCAGTTGATTGACCTTGGGCCATTGATACTAATACACCAAATGATCTTTTTGCAACACTCATAGACTCCATTGGACGATAATCTATAAATGAGTGAGACATAATACCATATCCCTTAGTTACTGTCATAAAATCAGTATTAAATCCGATAAGTCCACGAGATGGAATTTCATAAATAACACGTGCTTGTCCTTCAGTAGTGTTTTCCATATGCTGCATAATACCCTTACGGTTACCTAGAAGCTCAATTACTGATCCAATTGAATCTTGAGGTGCATCAATAACTACCTCTTCATATGGTTCACATGTTACACCATCAATTTCCTTTAAAATAGCATGTGGTCTTGAAACCTGGATTTCATATCCTTCACGGCGCATATTTTCAATTAATACTGATAAATGAAGTTCTCCACGTCCTGCTACAATCCATTCCTCTGAGTTTCCTACGCGAGTAACTCTTAATGATACGTCCTTTTGAACCTCACGATTTAATCTATCTTCAATCTTAGATGCAGTAACTAATTTACCATCACGTCCACAGAAAGGTGATGTATTAGTTCCAAATGTCATTTGAAGTGTTGGTTCAGTAACATCAATTGGAGGAAGAGCTTCTTCTTCTCCAACAGGACAAATTGTTTCACCAACAGAAATATCAGATAAACCTGCAACTGCAATAATTTCACCAGCTGATGCTTGTTCAAGCTCAATTCTATCAAGCCCTAGGAATCCAAATAGCTTTTGAATCTTAAATTGCTTTACAGTTCCATCAAGTCTACAGCATGATACTGTTTGACCATTTTTAATAGTTCCTCTTACAATACGTCCAATACCAATACGTCCAACGAAATCATTATAATCTAATAAAGCAGGTTGGAATTGAAGTGGACTATCGATATCCATTGAAGGTGCTGGTACATATTTAATGATTGTATCAAGAAGTGGTCCCATACCTGGCTTTTGAGTTGCAACATCAGGCTCAAGTGAACATGTATTGTTAATAGCTGATGTATAACAAATTGGGAATTCAAGTTGAGAATCATCTGCTCCTAATTCCATTAATAGCATTAATACCTCATCAATAACTTCAGCAGGTCTAGCGCTTGGCTTATCAATTTTGTTAATTACAACAATTGGTTTATGACCAGCCTCTAATGCCTTTTTTAAAACGAATCTTGTTTGAGGCATTGTTCCTTCATATGCATCTACAACAAGTACAACACCATCAACCATTGACATAATACGCTCAACTTCTCCACCAAAATCAGCATGTCCTGGTGTATCTAGAATGTTAATTCTAACATTGTTATAATTAATAGCTGTGTTCTTCGCAAGGATTGTAATTCCTCTTTCACGCTCAATCGAATTTGAGTCCATGACACATGTATCTACTACTTGATTATCTCTAAATGTATGAGAACTCTTTAAAAGGGAGTCTACAAGTGTAGTTTTACCATGGTCAACGTGTGCGATAATTGCTATATTTCTTATTTCCATAATTTGTCCTTCTTTCCTATTTTTAGCCTTTTTAATTATATCATATTTTTAGTTATGCTATCAATGAAAACGTATTTATAAATCTATTTTTTATCGTTTTTTTGAATAAATAATTAACGGCGTAATCATCTCATCCTCTGTAAGTCCTGCATGGGTTGATTTGAATACAAGATCATCATCATCTACATATTCAAAATAATAAGAAGATTTAGCCACAGCGATGTAATCGCCAAGAAAATCATTAAGACGCGGATGGACTCCATATTTTTTAGTATCCCCTAAAAAACCTTTACATAAAAACTCATCCTTTGTGCATAAATCATAGATGTTACTAAAATATAGATTAAAAAGTCTTGGAAAAGCTTCCATATACTCATCCTTAATCGTAAAGCATAAGCATCTACCTTCGTTTGAAGGAAGTCTTTTTTGCATTTTCATAATATCTTCAAACTCATAAAGTTTTATAGCCTCAACATCCTGATGGCCATGATCGGCAGTAATAATAACTAACGTGTCATCACCAATTTGGCATAGGATATTTTTCAGTGAATCATCTATAGCTTTTAATTTTGATACAGCCTCACTCGAATGAACTCCACTAATATGAAAAGTTGTATCTGGTTCTGTCCAATAAGCGTGGGTAAATGTTTTTTCATCGCTATTTTGTATTTTAATAAAAGCTTTTAACAAATCATTGAAATCTGCAAAACCATTAGGATTAAATGATGGTTCTAAATCATAATACTTAACCCCTAAGCTTTTATAATAGTCATCATAAGGTAAATAATTTTTTCTTATATCTACACCAAGGCTTTCACCAGTAACGTAATCATTACCATTAAATAGTACTACATTCCTATTTAGCTCTCTAATATAATTTTGCCATCCAAGCCAACCTGTTTCAAGACAGAGCTTAGCATTTGAAGCCACTGGAATTGCACAAGCTGTTGTAGAAGGGTACACTGCACTTAATGATGTGTAAATATTATCATATAAAAAGTCGCCAGGACTCATTATTTCTTTTATGATGTTATAACCAAGACCATCTAAAATCAAAAATAATACATGCTTATAATTACTACTTAATATATCATCTAAAGGTTTAAATGAATCATAATTAGATGTTTTACCATAATGTTTCATTATGCTTGAGGTTAAATTAACCATAGATTTTTTATAATCAGGCATAGTTATCTTCTTAAATGAAATATTGTTAGGAATAGTAATATATATGTTTTTATCGTTATCTTTTTTTAAAATAAAGGTATCATTTTTATCTATACCTAAAAATTTATATCCTATTTTTTTTAAGGTTTGTATATTTTTGTACAAGCTATTATAGGAATTTAATTCAACATTAACCTTCGCATCATTTTCAAAATAAGATAAAACATCATCTAATAAATCTAGCATTTAATCACCTTCTATTACTCATATTATATATTATTTTAATAGGTTTTTAAATATAAAATAGGAAGGACTATTCGTCCCTCCTACCTTAATTATATTAAATATTTTAATTTTTATTCATTGTTAGTTACAATTAATAAAGTTTGAATATATGATGTAGCAGTAAATGTAATTGTATAGGTCTTTCCAGCCTCAACAGTAATTACTCTTTCCTTTCCATCTCCTCTAGTCCATGTAGCAACAGAATTTTCTCCTTCAGTTACATTACAATTCATGTAATCAGAATTTGCAGTGAATGTCATTGTACCACTAGCAGTTGCAGTATAAGTGATTACTGCACCAGCATTAATTTGAGTATCAGCGTTGGCTGATCTTGGTGAAATCTTTCCATTAGTACCATCTAACGTTAAGTCTCCTAATGTACCTGATGTTCCTTCATATTTTGTTGCTAATGTATAAACTGCATCATATCCAATAGCGTCTGTTCCACCATTGAAATAGTACATAGTCTTTGTTGTAGTTGATATTGCAGGTCCTTGTAATGTTCCATCCCATGCAGCCTCATAAGTTACAGCGCCATTTGTAGCAGCGAATAGATTAGCTAGTGTATATTTTGCAGCCTCTTCTTCTGTTAAGAACTTACCACCTTTTACAGCCTCAGCAATTGCACCAGCACCTGTACTTCCGTATTCGAAGAAACGTGCCTTTTCAGGAGAATCACCATTCATTTCCTCCCAACGAGATTGAGCAGAACCAGGATATTCCATCTTAGAAATATGAGCACCCATTTCACAGTTGATATAAGCAACTTGAGCATCAGTTCTCCAAGGACGTCCTAATGATACTGAACCTTCTAGAACACCTTCTTCTGCAGTTAAACGGCAGTTAAGGAATACAAATCCATAGTCAACAGTATCAGTTCCAGCTGTACCATTACATCCTTGAGCTGCAGTGATATATCCACCATTTGTTTGGTTTTCACCACGGCATAATGATTTAATTTCACAATCTTTAAATACAGATGTAGAATTTGTACCGAAGATAAAGTCTACAGCACCAGCGATATAGCAAGAATCAAATAATTGACGTCCACCCTTAGTTTCAAGAGTATCTTGGTAACCGAAGAATCCACAATTTTTGAAGATTGCTTGATCAGCAGAGCATAGTATAGCTAAAGCTTGCTTATCAGCTACTGAATTATCATGTAGATAATCAAATGAATTTTCAAACATAATTCCTTGAGCATAGAATCCTGTTGCAGACTTATTAACTGTAACTGTTGCAGAACCATCAGTTCCCCAAGTTCCTGAAAGTGATGGAAGCTTGTGACCAGCTGCTAAACCATATGTAATCTTTGTTGAATCTTGACCAGCACCAACTAAGCGAATATTTGGTTGCTTAATTGTAATCTTTTCATTATATGTACCAGCTGCAAGATATACTGTAACAGCCTTATCCTTAATTCCAGATGATTCGATATAATCAATTGCATTTTGAAGTGATTTAAATGTAGCTTTATTATCTACAACTGCACCTTCCACACCTGCATATGAAGCATCTACTGAAACTTCTGGAGCATCTCCCGTTAATGCTGTTGAAATCTTAGTTACTGTATATTGAGCTTGAATAGTATCGCTATACTTAATTGTAACAGTTATAACACCATTTACAGGTTCAGATGCTGTAATTTCACACTTTGAAGAAACATTTTGAAGTGATCCATCTGTTAATTCTCCAATAACAACAACCTTTGACTTATCAAATGTTTCTTCTCCAACTAAGATATTATCTAATTCAGTTTCATCAACATAAATTCTTTCAACTGTAATATAGTTAACCTTAAAGCTTTGAGAAATTGTATCTCCAACCTTAACTACAACATTGTATTCACCAGTTTGTTGTTTATTAACAGCTGAAGTATCAACTGTATATTGACTAGAATTAAGTGCGATTTCTACACCATCAGAATATTTAGCCTTAACAACTAATCCAGCATTAGAGAAGTCTTCATTTAATAAATATGTAGTCTTAACTCCTGATGTAACAAGACTAATTGATTGAATTGTAGCTCCTTCACTTGGACGGTTAGGAGATGTATTCTTAATCTTTACTGTATCAACATCCCACTCCCATACATTTTCATCTAGTTTTAATGTATCTTTGTACCATTCTTGTGTTAATGCAGTAGCTTCTACTGTAGTAATTGATGCAGGAAGTTCTTGAGCACCAGCATCAAGTGTGCATGTTGCATTAACTGCATAGATATTCTCATATGTAGTATTTTTAGCTGCAGAACCACCACCATCAAGTAATGATGCTTGTTTTTGAGCTCTTAAATTTGCATTTAATAATAGAATATTTTCATATGATACATTTGCGTTTGATGCACCATCGAAGAATAATCCTGTCTTATTTGATGTAGATGTTACATTTACATCACGCATAATGACATTTTCAAATGATAAGTTTCCACCACGAACACGTCCAGCAAGGCCTCCTAGTTGACCTCCAGTATTAGATGTAGTGATTGCCATATCAATATTCTTAAATGATGTAGTAGTAGAGTTAACCATATCACCTAATAGTACACCACCATATTTTGCACCTTTAACTGAGCAACTCATCTTAACTGTAATATTTTCAAATGAGATATTTGCAGCTTGAGTGTTTCTTGCAGCACATAATGATGCATAGTTTCCATTTGTAGAAACTAAACATGATGTAAACTCAAGGTTCTTGAATTGAGTATTTCCCTCAACTAAACCTGCTACAACACCAACTGATTCAATTGTACCAGCAGTAACAGTGATAGAATCGAAACGCGTATTCATTACGATAGCGTTATTTAATCCACCAAATAATAAACCTGTTTTTGCAGTTTCATTATAAATCGCATAATTCTTAATTGTATGGCCATTTCCATTGAATACACCTGTATAAACATATGTATTTGAATCTAGGCATTTAATATCTTGACCAGCTAGATCAATATCAGCAGTTAATTTAACATTCTTTTCTAATAAATTATCTACATAGCTTCCACGAATAAATGAAATAAAATCTTCTACAGTAGAAATTTCAACATATGACGCCTCTAGTAATTCATCATAGATTGCTTGAGTATCTGCTTTTACCTTAGCAACAATAGCATCAATATCTTCATTTGATTCCGCAACAACAACATCGTTAATTGCTTTATTTAAAATTCCTGCAACTCTTCCGTCGTCCTTTGTATTTGGATAAAAATTATTACATGCAATATTTACATCCTTAATTGCAGCTACTAAATATGCTTTTGAATCTTCTTCAGCTGCTAATTGAGCTGTTAATTCTGTAATTTTAGTTTCTTTTTCTGTAATTTGAGAATTTAAACTTGAAATTGTAGCTGCATCAGCTGTTCCTTGAGCTTGTAGGCTTGCTACTTGCTCTTGTAGAGCTGCTTTTTCTGTATTTAATGTAGAAATTTGATTTGCAATAGATGTATTATTTTCTGTTACTTTAGTTTTAATTAACTGATATACACTATTGATACCAGCTGTTAATTGAGATTCAACATCTGCTTTTGTTGAAGCTGCTGAAATATTTCCTTTAACCTCAGTAACCTTAGCTTCTAATCCACTAACATCTGCCTTCTGATAACCAAGTACCTCAAGAGTCTTAGTAACGTATGCATCTAAATTAGAGCTAGCAGACTCCTTAGCATATTCTAATACTGCTTCTTCACGAGCTTTAGAAACCTCAGCTTGTTGAGCCTCCTTATCTGTACAGCTTGATAATGTAACAACACCAGTTACACTTAGCCCTAGCAATAATGCAGAGCTTAAAACTTTTAAACTTTTTTTCATTTTTTCTTCTCCTTTTTCACAACGCTTAATCATTGAAAACGCTTACTTATATTCTATCACATTATTAAATCTATTCAATTGTTTTTTTCTTATTCAATTATTTTTATAAAAAAAATTTAAAAAAAATATATATAATGTAATGTTATTTTTACTTTTAAAAAAATGAATGTCGAATTTTAGCATAAATAAAGTCATCCACAATGTGAATGACTTAAATAAAATTGTATTATGTTAGTTAATTAGAACCAACTAAAATTTCTTCTATTGTTATTACATGTTGGTAATGTCGCATCATTAAAATAACAATTTATACTACGACAAATTAAGTCTCTAAGGCTACAATCCTGAATTATTTGAACAGGATCTGTATTAATTGCAGCCTGATAGAATTCGATCTGATTACATGAATTTTCCTTTACTGTGATAGTAGCTACATCAAATACGGCTGTAGGAAGAGTACAAGGTGTAACTGTTAATGTGAAAACATTGTTAATTGTTTCATCTAAATCAAAGGTGAATCGATTATTGCAACAGCAAATAGTTCTATCGCTAACATCAAAATCTCTCCTGTTACGGCCTCTTCCATCCTCAAATCTATCTTCATCATTTCTTCCACGACAATTACAATTTTGGTTATTCTCGCAACTCATAAAAAAACACTCCTTAATATTATTATAGCAAATTCTTGCTACACTATATATTATGAAGTGTTTATTATTTTGAATAGGTCTTTTATTTCATAGTATGAATTTTCATTGTATCTGTAATACCACATCCAATAATTGAACCACCAATTATGATAACCTTATCTCCTTTTGATACAAGACCAGTTTCTTCAGTTTTTTTAGCAGCATATAAGAATAGTTCATCTGTTGATGATTTCATTTCGGCCTTCACAGGATAAACATTCCATGCTAAGCCTAATTGCTGATATGCTTTTTCATCAACTGTTATTGCAATAATAGGACAATCTGGACGATATGCTGCAAGCATGTTAGCAGTTATTCCGTGAATAGTTACGCATACAATAGCTTTCGCATTAATTTGATACGAACATGCAACAGCACTATTGCAAATTGATGAAAGTATATCATCACCTAGATTTAGATTATATTGCTCAAATCTTTCAGGATAATTGATATTGTCCTCTGTACATAATGCAATTTCTGACATAGCACTTACAGATTCAACCGGATATTTACCTGCAGCACTTTCCCCAGATAGCATAATACATGTTGTTCTATCATAAATTGCATTAGCTACATCTGATACCTCAGCACGAGTAGGTCTTGGATTTTGTTGCATCGAATCTAGCATTTGTGTAGCAGTTACAACTATTTTACCCTTACGGTAGCATTTTGAAATCATGTCCTTTTGAACAGCTGGTAGCTGCTTAAAGGGGATTTCAACTCCTAAGTCACCTCTTGCGACCATAACTCCGTCTACAAAGTCTATAATTTCATCCATATTGCTAACACCTTCAGTATTTTCAATTTTAGCAATAATTTTAATATTATTTCCGCCATTTTCATCTAAGAAATTACGCAAATCAACCATATCCTGCTTACGTCTTGCAAATGATGCAGCTACATAATCTACATCATTTTTGATGCCAAATAGAATATCTGATTTATCTACATCTGATAAATAAGGCATATCAACAATTACATTTGGAATATTAATTGATTTATGGTTAGATAGAACACCATCATTTAAAACCCTACATACTACATTTGCTCCATCAATACCAGTAACTAAAAGACCTACATGTCCATCATCTACTAAGATGGTATCTCCAGCCTTAACATATTTAGCTAAATCAGGGAATGTTAAACCAATATGATTTTCATCACCTAATTCATCAAAATTATCTGTTAATGTAAATGTATCACCAGTATGAAGTTCTACCTTCTTATTAGCAAAATCTCTTAATCTAATTTCTGGCCCCTTTGTATCTAATAAAATAGGAAGTGCTCTACCTAGTTCTGTTCTTAATTTCTTTATTCTATTTATCCTTACTAATTGCTCCTCATGTGTACCATGCGAGAAGTTCAGTCTACAGCAATCAAGTCCATTCAAAACCATTTCCTTTAATTTATCATAATCATCAATTGCGGGTCCCAATGTACAAATAATCTTTGTTTTTCTCATTAATCTTATTTCTCCTTTTTGTTACTTTGTTTTACATCTGATGCCTTATTTATTTTTATAAAGTCTTACGCCAACAAGCGCACAGCCTTCAAGATATGGAATGTTTTTTGAATCTAAATAATCCTTGATTTCTTGACTTTCTGCACCGGGTTGAATCAATACCATTTCAATATTTTTTGAACTATTCTTTAATATTTCTAATCCTTTTACTGGATTAATACATAAATCTACTACCTCAATATTAAAATCAACCTCGTCTAAAGATTTTAATTCTTTTCCCACGCAAGCGACCTTATAACCATTACTTAATAATGTTTCTTTTATTTTATAGGCATACTTTTCTTTATTTAAAGTATCTCCAACTATAACAAAATGATCTTTTTTCATTATCTCTTGTAAATTCATAATTAACCACCACTTATACTTTTATTCTTCCCTATTTAATTATACACTATTCGACTAAATAATAAAAGGAAGACAAATATCTTCCTACAAAATTCTTATTAATACCATATAAGCTACAGTTCCTACTATAATACTTAGAATTACATTTTTACGCCAATAATGTATAATTGCTGTAAGTGCTATTCCAACTATAACAGGTACTACACTATTAAGTTTTAGCCATTGTGTATCCCTAATACAATAAATTACAAGCGTTGGCATAATAGCAAATGGTAATACATTCGATATGTATTTAATAGGCTTTGGGAGATCTTTATTTCCAAACAAAACAAATGAAGATGCCCGAATTGCAAATGTAATTACCGTAGCTATAATTAAAATAGTATAAGCATACTTAGTACTAGCAACTAATATCATTTTTCGTTTTCTCCTTCGGCTCTATTTTATTTCTAAACATAAATAAAAGAGTTATTGTTAATACCAATGAAGGCATAATAAAGTAATCTCCTAAAAAAATCAAAAATAAAATTGATGAGCAAATTGCAATGATTGCGGGTATTTTGGAGTTACTGCCTCTTAACTGATCGACTACTACTGTTACAAACAATGCTACCATTATAAAGTCAATTCCCTCAAAATTAAAGTTAAGCTTTCCTATTAAGCTACCAAGAACACATCCTATAATCCAATATATATGATTTAAATTATGAACGAAGAATTCGTAAACATGATTTTTCTTTTTAATCGGTAAAGCAGTAGCGACTAAGATTGAATAGGTTTCATCAGATAAGGTGTAAACATAATACCATTTTTTATACCAAGGAATATCCTTGTAATGCTCCGAAAAGGACAAACCATATACAGCATATCTTGCGTTTACGACAATTGTCATCAATGCCACAACATAATATGGGGTAGACTCTGTAATAAATTCAACTAGCATGAATTGAAGTGAGCCCGCAAAGACAAATGTTGACGATAAAAACGAGTATAAAACGCCTTGACCAGTATATGATAATGAAATTCCGAAGGCAATCCCTAAAAATATATAGCTTAATGCAATGGGAATTGTATATTTAATTGCTTTTTTAAAACTATCTTTCATATTGCAAAATCCTTTAATAAATCCACGCTTGATTATATCACAAATGAAAACTTTAACAATAAAAAAATAATAATTTTTTTTGTTAAATATTAAAAAATAAAAATCGTAAACATACGTTAGCGATTTTAAGAAAAAAATGGTGCCGAAAATAGGACTTGAACCCACAACCTACTGATTACAAGTCAGTTGCTCTACCAATTGAGCTATTTCGGCACATTTAGAAAATATTTAATGGTGGAGGTTAACGGGCTCGAACCGCTGACCCTCTGCTTGTAAGGCAGATGCTCTCCCAACTGAGCTAAACCTCCATATTAGCTTGGCAGCTTCCTACTCTCGCACAACTGAATGTACTACCATCGGCGTAATAGTGCTTAACTTCTGTGTTCGGTATGGGAACAGGTGGATCCACTATGCCATAACCACCAAACTAAAAAATGGCGCCCGCGCTAGGACTTGAACCTAGGACCCCTTGATTAACAGTCAA
>CAMELE010000003.1 GCA_945923475.1 uncultured Mollicutes bacterium | reverse complement strand
TCGAATGACACATCTTGAGATACCCAACAATATCTTTAACTAAGGGAAACGGGTATCTCTTCCCCAGATATTTCGATTCTGCCTGAATTAGCTGATATGCTTTGTGTAAGCTTAGATGAACTATTAGGAAAGGAAACGATTCAACCAATGGAGATATTACCAGAGGGACAAAGAAAGGATATCAACAAGCTAATTTTAAGAATAATTGTGGATTCTGAAGACGGGGATAAGGTTAGAGTTAATTTACCTTTAGCAATTGTGAAATTATGTATTGAAACAGGGATGAGCTTGCCTGAAGTTAATGGAAGTAAAGCATTACAAAATGTTGACCTTACGCAGGTTTTGGCTTTGGTAGAAAAGGGAGTCATAGGAGAGTTAGTTAGAATAGATTCTGCAGATGGTGATCATGTCGTGATTGTGGTTGAATAACATGAAAATAATTATTAAAGATTCTGAAGATAAAAGAAGATTCTTTTTGCTGATACCTACTAGATTAATTAAATGGAAATGGATTTATAACATAGGTGCAAAGCACACCAATGATGAAAAGGCCAGGCAAGAAATTATAACATTTAGAGATAATTCAAAGCGCTTTTATAAAGCAATGAAAGGATATATTAAAGAAAATGGCCATTTTACATTAGTAGATGTAAAAAGTAACGACGGTAGTATCGTAAAAATAATCATCTAATGCTGAGCATGTAGGAAACTATATGCTTTTTATACTTTATGTAGGATAAATTAGTAACTAACTTAAATTTATATTAACAAAATATATTTTAGCAAAGTTGTAAATAGTCTTTTATTATGGTATAATTATTCAGTATTTTAGGAGGATTATTATGTCTAAAGAATTAAAAGAATTATTATTCCCTAATGTGGTCTTAACAAAAGAGGAATTAATTAATAAATATCCATATCGTAATAAAAATGTTTGTACAAGATTTGCACCAAGTCCTACTGGCTTTTTACATATAGGTGGAGTGTATACGTCATTAATCAATCGTAAAATTGCAACTCAAAATAACGGTGTATTTATGCTAAGAATTGAGGATACTGATAAAAAAAGAGAGGTACCTGGTTCAAGAAAAATCATCACTAATATTTTTAAACATTTAGGTATTAAGATTGATGAAGGTGTTATATCTGAAAATGATGAAATTGGTGAATATGGTCCATATGTTCAATCAAATAGAGTTGAAATTTATCATGCACTTGCAGCATACTTAACTGAAAAGGGATATGCTTACCCTTGCTTCGCAACTGAAGATGAGTTGGAAGAACTTCGTAAGAAACAAGAATCAGCTGGTGTTACTCCAGGTTATTATAAGGAATATGCAATTTATCGTGATTATCCTATTGATAAGGTACGTGATTTACTAAATGAAGGAAAGCCTTATGTACTTCGCTTTAGAGTGCCTAGTGATGCACCTGAAAGAATCACAGTTAATGATTTAATTAAGGGTGAACTTGAAATGGATAATAATTTCAATGACTTTGTGCTTCTTAAAACAGATGGTATTCCAACATATCATTTTGCCCATGCGTGTGATGACTTTTTGATGCATACAACACACGTTATTCGTGGAGATGAATGGATTTCTTCTCTTCCAATTCATAAGCAATTATTTGAAGCTTTAGAGTTTCCATTACCAAACTATGCACATGTTGCACCAGTTATGAAACAAGATGGTGAATCAAGAAGAAAACTATCTAAGCGTAAGGATCCAGAATCAAATGCAGAGTTCTATTTAGAAAAGGGATACCCAATTAAGGCTTTATTTGTATACTTATATACACTTATTAATTCAAATTTTGAAGAGTGGTATTTAAATAACAAGGATAAGAGCCTTGATGAGTTTGAAATGACATTTGAAGCAATGCCAAAGTCTGGACCTTTATATGATATTGAAAAGTTAAATAATATTTCATCAGAAATTATATATGATACTGCTATTGATGAAAATATTAATAAGCTCCTTGAATGGGCTAAGGAATATGATAATAATCAATATGAGCGATATAGTTCGAATATTGACTTTGTAAGAAGTATTTTTAAAACTCAAGGTCCAGAATCAAGAGAGCATCGTAAGGATTTAAAGACTTATTCCGATTTTATGAATACATTTGGTTTCTTATATAGTGATTATTTTGAATCTTCGTCTTTAGATGAAGTTGAGGAATTTAAGAAAAATGTAACAAGCGAAAGATTAAATATGGTTATAGACGCATACTTAAACTATTTTACAGCTCATGATGAAGGAAAAACATTAAAGGATTTGGCTAAGGAATTAGGCTACACTGATAAGAAGAAATATACTAAGAATCCTGAATTATATATTGGATTATTTACTGAATTCTATCAAATACTAAATTTAGCATTATCTCATAAACTAAATTGTATTTCTGTTGATGATGTAATAGATGTACTTGGTACAGATGTTGTTTGTCAAAGATTAAAGGAGTTTAAAAAGTGGATTTAAAAAAGCCAGTCTTAGAGTTAAGGCAGAAGCATATTTTAAGAGGGAAATATCCTGTGTATATTCAGATTGTGTTTAATACAGGAAATATTGTTGAATCGAGAGCAGGATATTATATTATGACATTACTAGATGATTATACGCTTCATTTTTATGCGTTATCTCGCTTTATGAATAGATATCAGCCTGATCGTGATTTTAGTATTAGCTTAAAGCCTTTTAAAAATTATGCATACAATATACTTGGTAAACATATGAAGGAAGTAATTTTAATAAACGGAAATGACTTCCTACCATTTAGATTCTTTGCTAATGTTCGTTCAAGCTTTGAGGGTGAATCAAATGTTGCATATTTGTGTAAGCATTTTGATAATCTAGGTATAAAAGAGATACGAAAAACGGGTGTTGAGGATGAAAAATAATCTTAGTGAGAGAGAAAAAAAAGAGCTTATTGCAAAATATGAAAAAACAAAAAGAACAGTAAGCTTTAAGGATAAAAAAGAAATGTATTTACGTCAAACAGATAGAAATTACAAAGATGGAGACAGAAATTAAGGGTGATAAAATGAATGCGGGTAGAATATACGAGCTAAAGGTATTAAGAAAAACTGATTTAGGCTATATGCTTGGAAGTGAAGAGGATGATGTTTTACTTCACTTTAAGGAATCGGATAAGGAATATAAGACTGGAGATATTGCAAAGGTATTTATATATTATGACAAAAAAGGAAGACCTTGTGCTACCTGTAACACACCCTTTGTAACTGTTGATAATCCAGGCTTTGTTAATGTCGTAGAGATTATTTCAAATTTAGGAGTATTTGTGAATAACAATACTGGCAAGGATTTATTAATATCTAAGGATAATCTTCCCTATGATAAGAAAATATGGCCTGTAGTTGATGATAAACTATTAGTTGAACTAAAGGTTAAATCAGATACAATTTTAGCTAAGCCATTAAATCGATATGAAATAGATGATTTAAAAAGTGAGGCTAAATATGAACTAGGATCATATGTTGAGGCTTATATATATCGAATTGGTGATGCCGGAATCAATATGGTAACTATGGATATGGTTAACGTATTTGTGCATAAATCAATGTATAGAGATAATTATCGTATTGGTCAAATGGCTGTAGTAAAGATTATCCATGAGGCATCAAGTGGATATAATGGCTCATTAATTGAACAAAAAGAAAAGGTAATTGATTCCGATAAAGAAATTTTACTTAGGTATTTAGACGCTAATGGTGGTAAAATGAAGCTTGATGCAAAATCATCAAGTGAAGAAATTGAAGGAAAACTTCATCTATCCAGAAAAGCGTTCAAAAGAGCACTGGGTGGATTGTATAAGGACCGTATAGTTGATTTTAAGGATGGATATACAATTAAGATAAAATAAAAGAAATAATGAATAATCACTATTTCTTTTGCTTATAGTTATTTCTTATATCTACAAATGTATCCTCTAGAGTTTTATATCTAGTACGATATTTTCTTTCTAAAGGAACCGGATCATATTCCATTTTATGAAGAGGATTACATTTAATTATCCTTTTTATTGTAAGAAAGCTGGCATACGGTGTGCTGTATCTTTGGAAGCATTCCTTTGCATACTGGCTACAGGTTGGTGTAAAACGGCATTTCTTAGTTTTATGAAGAGATGGTTCGTTTTGATATTCATTTATTTTTTTGATTATCCATTTTTTCATAAAATCACCAATTTTATTTTAACACTACAATTGGAATATTTAAATCAAAATAATAAATATAATAAAATAATTCATATGTTGAATAGAATATTATGGAGGGGCTGTATGAAAAATTATAGTTTTAATGTTGGAATAATTGGCGCTACTGGTATGGTAGGTCAGAGATTTATAACTTTACTTGCTAATCATCCTTGGTTTCATATTCGCGTAGTTGCGGCTTCGGCTGCATCTGCAGGTAAGAGATACGAGGATGCTGTTGGTGCACGCTGGGCTATGAAGGAAGCAATTCCTGAAAAGGTAAAAAATCTCATTGTAATGGACGCGACAAGTGATGCAAAAGAGATTGCAAGCAAGGTTGATTTTGTGTTCTGCGCTGTTAATATGAAAAAGGATGAAATTAAGGCACTTGAGGAAATGTATGCTCGCTTAGAATGCCCTGTGGTTTCTAATAATAGTGCCCATCGTAATACAAGTGATGTACCGATGATCATTCCAGAGGTTAATGATAATCATTTAGCAATTATAGAAGCTCAAAGAAAAAGGCTTGGGACAAAAAAAGGCTTTATTGCAGTAAAATCAAATTGTTCACTTCAAAGCTATGTTCCTGCATTAGCTCCATTAATGGATTTGGGAATTGAAAGTGTGGCTTGTACAACATATCAGGCAATTTCCGGTGCAGGAAAAACCTTTGAAACCTTCCCAGACATTGTCGATAACTGTATTCCATTTATATCTGGTGAAGAGGAGAAATCTGAACAAGAGCCTTTAAAAATATTTGGTCATATTGAAGGTAATGAAATAGTACCTGCTAAAAGCCCTATTATTACTGCCCAATGTGTTAGAGTTGCTGTATCTGATGGTCATTTAGCTTGTGTCTTTGTTAAGTTCAAGAATAAGCCTTCTAAGGAAGAAATTATTAAAAGATGGAAGGAATATTCTGGAGAGCCACAAAGGCTTAATCTGCCAAGTGCACCTAAGCAGTTTTTAACTTATTTTGAGGAGGAAAATAGACCTCAAACTAAGCTTGATAGAATGCTAGAAAAGGGAATGGGAATTTCTCTTGGTAGATTAAGAGATGATTTAATTTTTGACTATAAATTTGTTGGATTATCTCATAACACTTTAAGAGGTGCAGCTGGAGGAGCAGTTCTTTTAGCAGAATTATTATGTGCCAAGGGCTATATTAAATAGTTATCAAATTGAAGGTAGTTTTACCTTCTTTTTTTATTATAAAATTAAAAAAACGCTTTCATTAGAAGATTTAATAGTATATAATGGAGACATAGTTATGAAAAGAGGAAAGAAAATGAAAAAAAAGAAACTGTTAGCATTATCAAGCATAATGATGATAGGGATTGGGATGGCTTCATGCGTAGGTGAACAAGAAACTATGGCTACATCTCAAATACCAAGTACTACAACTACGACTACACCTACAACCGTAGCTCCTACAACAAAAGTACCAACAACTACCGCCATACCTTCAACTTCTCAAGATCCCTTTGCTGGGAAAAGTGAAGGCTATAAGAAGGTCTACAATATGACTGATAAGCAAAAGGAAACCTTATCTGCAGGTGGATATGTTGATGGAGATATGAATGATTATAATAAATACATTGGTACAGAAGCATATAAAGAGGTAACAAATGCAACAGAGCTTCTAGAGGCATTAAAGGCTGCTAGACTGGATTATTCAGCTAAGATTGACGAGATTACAGTTGATGCAGGTTATGTTGTTAGAAATAATGTTAGAAAGAATGAAACTAACTGGCAAAGAGCGATTACAAAAGGATTGTATTTAAAGAATTCTGATGGTACATTTACTAAGATTCCAGATGATACACCATTTAGTGATCCAAATTATACAGCTACTATGGTTTATTATGAGGATTCACCATATTCTCAATGCAAATTTTCTCAAACATTAAACCAGGATAGTACTGTCCATGTCATCGAGGTTAAAAATGATATCAATTTAGGATATTTGAAATTAGATGATGCTGCAAAAAATACTGGCCTAGTAAAAAATTTTATAAAAGATAATGTCGCAAGCACAGTAACGATGTCAACAATGGCAAAAGAAAATGGTATATCACAAATTGCGATTGAAAGAACCAATGATTTATTGATTTATTCTAAGAATGGTGCCAAATTAACTCATGCAGGATTCAAGATAAATTATTGTGATAATATCACAATTAGGAATATTAAAATGGATGAAATGTGGCAATGGGAGGATACATCAAATAAATATACAGCAAAAATGGGCGATTATGATACCTTTGGATGGGCATATTTTAAAATAGGCTTTTCTGATAATATTTGGATTGACCATTGTAAATTTGGTAAATCATACGATGGACAAATAGATATTGCCAATTCATTTTATGAAAGTGCAGGGACCTATTCATCTGCACCATATAAAGCTGATGGATCATCTGATGTGCATATTTCATGGTGTAGTTTCGAGTCTGGTTCAAATGAAAAGGATGGATATATCTATAAGATGATGCAGGATGCCGAAACTGATTATCAAACAAATAATGGTAAGAATTATTTATATTACAAAGCGTTACGAGATGGAGGCTTTTCATTTGATCAAATTCTAAATGGAATTGCAACACCACAAAAGAAGGGATTCCTTCTTGGAGATTCTGGTACTGAATATTATTATAATTTAAATTTAAATGTATCTATCGCTAATTGTTACTTTAAGGATATTGAGGACCGTGTACCAAAACTTAGAGGTGGTAATGTTTACATGTATAACTGTGTAGTTGATACCTTGAATTATGATACCTATAGATCTGCAATGAAGGAAGGAGCTAAAAATGCAGTTAGTGCTATTAATTCTAGCTGGAAGGCAGCCTTTGTAAGTCAAGGAATGGTTGTTGGTAATGGTGGATCAATTATGGCACAAGGAACAGTATTTAGAGGAATTCAAACTTTAGTCAAGAATAACGATAGTGATATTTCAAATAACTCTAAATATGAAGGAGCGACAAATGACGGTGGATATCATTTGATAGATTTCATTTATCAACAAAATAAGGATTCTCAAGTGATAACAGATGAAGCATCAGTTACAATTGATTGCTCAGGTGGTACAACTAATATTCAAAATTTTAAATGGAATACAGAAGATGGTAAAGCGCCATTTGAACCAATAGTATATGCCGCAAGTGAAATTGAAGAAATATTATCATCTGATTTAGGTGCTGGTACCCTAGATGGACTTGATGAAATGTGGCTATATAGTGATTTTACAATAATAAAATAATTAATTGAATGGTTGAGTGATTTCAACCATTTTTTCACATTTTAGGATTTATTTCATATTTTAATATAGGAAGTGAAAATTCTTGTGTGGAATAATGTTTAAAACAAATTATTGCTCTAAAACAGATCATGCACTTTTTAAAAAGGCTACAGATTTACTAGAGCATCGAGGTCCTGATGAAGAAGGCTTTTTATATACTAAGGACTATTCTTTTGGTCATAAACGGCTAACAATAAGAGATATAATCCTTGGTAAACAGCCAATGTCTATTTTAAATCATCATTTAGTATATAACGGAGAAATATATAATTTTAAAGAGCTAAATGATATGCTTGAAAATAAAGTAAAGTCTAATAGTGATACTGAGCTATTGCTTAAGCTTATGATTGAATTTGGTCCAAAAATTATAAATTCAATTAATGGAATATTTGCTTTTGTATACGCCTTTAATGATACAGTAATTATGGCTAGAGATCATGTTGGTGTAAAGCCGCTTTACTATACAATTTACAATAATGATTTACTGGCTTCCTCAGAAATTAAGAGCTTATTAACCTATGGTGTGAAGGCTAGAATGGGATGCAATGAGCTTGCGGAGCTTATAGCCCTATCACCATCTCATTCTCCTGGTAATACTTTGTATAAGGATATTTTTGAGGTAAAGCCTGGGCATTATATGATATTTAAGAAAAACACAAAGCTCGAGGACTTTGAATATTTTAATGTTAAAAGAAAGCAAAATACGGCTTCGTATTCAGATAATGTGAGCTATGTAAGGTATTTATTGACGGATTCAATTAAAAGAAATTTAATTTCTGATGTTGGTATATCATCTTTTTTATCGGGTGGTTTGGATTCATCAATAATAAGCTCGGTTGCTCATGATACAATAGGAGAAATAGACACCTATAGTATTGATTATGAGGGTAATGATAAGGAATTTAAACAAAATAGCTTTGAAACGTCACGTGATGAGGATTATATTGGATATTTAGTAAAGAAAAAAGGATATAATCATAAAACTGTAAAAATTGATTCCCAAACTTTGTTTGATTACCTTAAAACTGATGTAATATTAAGAGATGGTCCGGGAATGGCAGATATTGATTCATCAATGCTTTATTTAGCTAAAGAGGTATCTAAAAAGCATAGAGTATCACTTTCTGGTGAATGTGCAGATGAATTGTTCGGAGGCTATCCTTGGTTTAAAGAGAAAAATATAACTACATTCCCCTGGATTAGAAATATAGAACAAAGAATAGATCTTTTAAATGAAAGAGTAAAGAATAAAATTGATGTATTAGCATATTTAAATTCTAAATACAATGAAATAATAAAAGAAGCTCCAGTATTAGAGGAAGATGATGAGGATACAAAAAAAGAGCTTCAAATGAATTACATAAATCTGAAATATTTTATGCCTACATTACTTGATAGGAAGGATAGAATGACGATGGGCGCATCTTTAGAGGTTAGAGTACCTTTTGCGGACAGAAGAATAGTCAATTTTGCGTATAATTTACCATATAAGTTTAAGAATTATAATAATAAGGAAAAGCAAATTTTAAGAGATGCAATGAAAGAGTATCTCCCAAGAGAAATTTTAGAAAGAAAAAAGAGCCCTTATCCAAAAAGTCAGGCTAAAAGCTGGCATAAAATAGTCAAAAATGAAATTTTAAAGGTATTAGATAGCGATACCCCGCTTAAAAAGATTTTTAATATAAAGAAATTAAAGGAATTATGTAGTGATGATAGGGAATTAGAGGTTCCTTGGTTTGGCCAGCTAATGCGAAAGGATGCATTTATGGCCTATTTATATCAAATCCATTATTGGTTAACAGAATATAAGATAGAGGTGGAAATTTAATGGATGATAATTTGTTAAATAATATTAATAGTGTAAAGGATTATATTAGATCAGATTTAATGCTAGGTAATAAAATAGTATTAAACGATGATGTAAGTGTGATTCCTGTTTATAAGGTTAAGGTCAGTAATATATTACTAGAATCAGATTCTAACAGTAAATTAAATGGAAGTAGTATTAGTATAAATCTAACACCTATTTGTTTCTTTGAGGTTAAGAAGACAGGAATTAAGGTTTTAGGATTAAATCAATCATTTGATTTTACAGAGGTAATGGATAAAGCACCATCATTTATTAATAATATTTCAAGCTTATTTGATTTAGATGATATTCTAAATAAGAAAAAGCCATGCTAGAAATTTCTGTTTATTCAGAAATTTTTAATTTTGTTTGACAAAATAATAGAATGATATTATAATAAAAACACTCATTGTAAAACGAGTGTTTTAAATTGTAGGGAGGAAAATTATGGAGAGTGAAAATATAATTGAAATTAAGCATCTTTGTAAAGCATATGAAGATGTAAAAGCGGTAAATGATTTAAGCTTTATAGTAAAAAAAGGAGAGTTTTTTGCATTCTTAGGCATCAATGGAGCCGGAAAATCTACGACAATTAATATTATGAGCGGTAATTTGTCGTTTGATTATGGTAGTGTCTTTATTGATGGGTACGATGTAACTAAGGAAATGGACCAAATTAGAAGTGAGCTTGGTGTTGTTTATCAATCATCAAGATTGGACAACGAGCTTAGTGTTTATGATAATTTGGTTAGTAGAGCTGGTTTATATGGACTAAAAGGACAAGTCTTAAGGGATAGAATAGAAGAACTTGCAGAGCTATTTGACCTTAAGCCAATTTTTAAAAGAGATTATAAGAAATTGTCTGGCGGCCAAAGAAGAAGGGTTGATATTGCAAGGGCTCTAATTCATAAGCCTAAAATTTTAATATTAGATGAACCAACAACAGGATTAGATCCTCAAACCCGTAAGCAGGTTTGGAGTGTTATTCATAGCCTTAGAAAAAAAGAAGGCTTAACTGTTTTTTTAACAACTCATTATATGGAGGAAACAGCGGATGCTGAATATGTGGTTATTTTAAATAAGGGAGTTATTGCAGCTGAAGGATCACCATTAATGCTTAAAGAAAAATACAGTAGAGATTATATTGTTTTGTATGGAGAGTATGAGAATGAGCTTAAAAAGCTAAATATTAAATACGAGACAATTAGAGATGGCTATCGAATTATGGTTAACAATACGGAAGAGGCACGTGATTTAATAATCAATAATCCGAAATTATTTAAAGATTTTGAAGTATATAAAGGTAAAATGGATGATGTATTTTTAGCAGTGACTGGTGTCACATTGGGAGGTGACAAGAATGAGTAATTCTTTATTATGCTTGGTTAAGAGAAATTTTAAAATTTTCTTTAAGGATAAGGGAATGTTTTTATCTAGCTTAATTACCCCACTTATTCTATTTATTTTATATGTAACATTTTTAGCAAATGTATACCGAGATAGCTTCGAAGCTCAGCTTCCAGCAGGTTTTGATTTTGACAAGAGAATTATTGAAGGATTTATTGGAGGCTTTATGTTTTCAAGCCTTTTAGCAGTATGTACTGTAACTATTGCGTTTAGTGCAAGCCTTTTAATGATTCAGGATAAATATAAGGGCACAATAGAGGATTTAACAATTACGCCTGTAAAAAAATCAGTTATATCTATGAGCTATTATATATCAACTTTATTGATATCAGTATTTGTTTGTTATATCGCAATGATTGTCTCTTTAATATATTTAGCTATTGTGGGATTTTATTTATCATTTGGTGATGTTATGCTTATAGCACTTGATGTTATATTACTTTCTGCATTTGGTACATCCCTTGCATGCTTATTTAATTTCTTCTTTAAAACTGAAGGACAAAAGGCTGCATTTGGCGTTATTGTAAACTGTATTTATGGATTTATTTGTGGAGCTTACATGCCAATTAGTCAATTTGGTGCAGGAATAGGTAAGGCTTTATCCTTCTTCCCTGGTACTTATGGTACATCACTAGTTCATTATCATTTTATGGACGGAGTTTTAGATGAAATGGTAAAAGCTAATATACCTATTGAAGCAGTAGATAAAATGAGAGATAATTTTGATGTTAGGTTATCATTCTTTGGTCATACTGTTCCAAATTATATGTCATATATCATTTTGATTGGTTCAATCATCGTTTTTACAACAATATATATATTATTAAATAAATTTTATAAAAAGAATAAAGTAAAGCATGCATAAAAGCTTAAATGGGAAAATCTATGCCAACTACGAAGGAATACAAGGATTTTATTTTAGAAAAGCTAGAAATGCTTGATAATATTATTTGTAAACCAATGATGGGTGAATATTTTTTATATTACAATGGTATTTATTTTGGTGGTATATGTGACAATAGGCTAATGGTAAAAATTGTTCAAATTAATAAAAATACATGCTTACTGAGCAATTGCCATATGAAGGCGCAAAGCCAATGTACGTTATTGACGATTTAGAAAACAAAGAGTTAATTAAAGAAATTATAGTTGAAACCTGTATATGTTTAGCAAATAAGAAAAAATGAGTTAAATGAGAATTTAGTGACCTAGATTCTCATTTTTTATAATAAATGGAAATATTATGATAGAATAGAATTGTAAAATAAAGAGGTGGATTTAATATGGAAAACGGCATTAAAAAAGAATTATTAAAATTAGAACAAGATTTAAGTAGTGACTCGTATATTCTAAAATCATGCTTTAACACATTAAATAATAACCATACTGCAATTGAATATTTTAAAAATAATAATAAAATGGTGGAAGAAGTAGGAGGTAAGGTATTGAATTTATATGGCTTGCTGCAGGTTTTATTCGTTTGTATCGACACCCTATATATTCTATCTTATAGGATTACCCAATCGAAAAACTTCATTAATATTAACGATAATAAGATTTTAAGAGAGCTTAAGTATATTAGAAATGATGTAGTTGGTCATCCGACAAATCGAATGGTAGATGACCATATTGAGCATGCTATTTTAAATGGTAAGGATATAAACTCTGATGGTTTTTTATATCACATTTATTTTAACGGAAATGAAACAATAAGAAATGTAAAATTTGAAGAATTAATTAATTCATATTATAAAGAAGCTTATGAGTTTATTTGTGCAATAGATTCATATGTTACATCTGCAAAAACGACTTATTTAGTAGATGATATTGCAAGTATTTACGATGCATTTATTAACGATAAGGATATTAGTGTTCATTTAAAAATGTTAAAAAAGGAGATTGGTAAAGGTAATCTTGATTCAAGAATGCAGAAAAAGATAAATTTGATTATAAGGCTATTTAAGGATTATAAAAGAGAATCAAGCTCTACTCTTAGATATATAATTTCTTATCATATCGCTAAATTAGCTGAATATACATCTGTAAAAGAGGATATAAAGCACACTTTAAATCTAATAAGAATGCCTAATTCATTAAAGAAAATCTTTGTATTCTTTGACAACAACAAGGAATTAGTATGCCTAATAAATAATATTTATGATAGTAATCATCCATTATTTAATTCAAGTATTGACCATATTATAAAGCAAGCTAAAAAGCAAAAGAATACTAGTGCTTATGAATACTTTTCAACGATAAAAGAGCTAAGCTTAAAAAATGATCGAGATTATGTTTATGCTTACAGCATAATTCTAACAGAATATAAAAATAAATAATAAAAATACAAGAAAACGTTTACCTAGATATAATGATATTTAATGCCTTGCACAAAAAAAACTTCTGTGCTAGAATTTGTTAGAATTCTAACTAATCAAGAGGTGTGAGAATGAATACATTAGGATGTACTATAAATATTATCGCGAATAAATTAAAACGGCAAATTGAAAAAAATAACCAAGCATTTGGTATATCTGCCATTCAAGGAAGAATAATCCAATACATTAAAAGAAAGAGTAAAAACAAGGATGTATTTCAAAAGGATTTAGAAAATGAGTTTGAGCTTAGAGGAGCATCCTTAAGCTCAACGCTTCAAAATCTAGAGTATCAGGGCTTAATTATAAGAGAGCCCTTAAGCTCAGATCAAAGACTAAAAAGAATAGTTCTTACTACTAAAGCATTAGAAATAAGCAATAATATTGATAGAAATATTATTAATGTAGAGCATGAGGTGTTTAAGGGATTAACCCCCAGTGAGCAAAAAACACTAAAGGATCTTCTTGATAAGGTATATGATGGAATAAAAGAATTTTAGAAAGGAGCTTTTTATGCAAAAAAAGAAGAAAAAAAGTATATTATCCTGCGTAAAAGGATATAAGGTACCGACTATACTAGCGCCGATAATGGTTTCTTTAGAGGTACTAATGGAAATTCTAATTCCTATTGTGATGTCAGACATTATTAATATAATTGAATCAACAGATGGAACTCCTGCAAAAATTACTTTACTTAAGTTTTTGGGAAATGGAACAGCGTCTAAAGATGCGATTATTGGTGGCTTTGTTTTAATTGGCATTGCAATTTTATCCTTGATATTTGGTGTATTATCAGGAATGTTTGCGGCTAAGGCATCATGTGGCTTTGCTAAAAATTTAAGAAGAGAAATCTATTATTCTGTTCAAGATTTTTCATTTGAAAATATTGATAAGTTTTCAACTTCAAGCTTAATTACTCGAACAACAACAGATGTAGCAAATGTTCAAAATTCATTTCAAATGATTATAAGAATTGCTGTTCGTAGTCCTTTTATGCTAATATTTGCATTTATAATGGCAATGATCATTAGCCCTAAGATATCATTAATATTCGTAATTGTTGTGCCTGTATTAGCTTTATGCTTATTATTTATTATGACTAAAGCTCATCCAAATTTTAAAAAGATGTTTACAAAATATGATGATTTAAATACTGTAGTGCAGGAAAATGTTGCTGGTGCTAGAACAGTAAAGGCATTTGTAAGAGAGGATTATGAAAATAAAAAATTTGAAAAGTCCTCAAATGAAATTTACAAGTATTCAGTTAAGGCAGAGAAGCTATTAGCCTTTAATAACCCTATTATGCAGGCTGCAATTTATACATGCTTTATTTTTGTTTCATTTGTAGGAGCTAAATTATGTGCACCATTTAATTCAACATTTACTACTGGAGATTTAAATGCTTTATTTACATATATTATGCAAATTTTAATGAGCTTAATGATGTTATCAATGATTATTGTAATGATTACATTGTCAAGAGCATCAATTGAGCGTATTAGTGCTGTTTTAAACGAAGAACCAACAATTAAAAACCCGACAAATCCGATTTATGAGGTTAAGGATGGTTCAATTGTTTTTGATCATGTTAATTTCTCTTATGAAAATAAAGATGATAAGCTTGTTCTTACAGATATCAATTTAACTATTAATTCTGGTATGACTGTTGGTGTTGTTGGTGGTACTGGTAGTGCTAAATCAACATTAGTTAATTTAATTCCAAGACTTTATGATATCACAGGTGGTTCGTTACGTGTGGGAGGAGTAGAGGTTAAGGATTATGATATAAAAACCCTTCGTGACGAGGTATCAGTAGTTTTACAAAAGAATGTTTTATTTAGTGGTACTATCTCCTCCAATTTAAGATGGGGAAATAAGGAAGCTACAGAAGAGGAAATTAAGCATGCTTGTAATCTTGCCCAGGCATCTGAGTTTGTTGAAAGATTTAATGACAAATATGATTCTAGAATTGAGCAGGGAGGTACAAATGTTTCTGGAGGACAGCGTCAACGTTTATGTATCGCTAGAGCTTTGATGAAGCATCCTAAAATATTAATTCTAGATGATTCTACAAGTGCTGTTGATACTAAAACTGATGCTTTAATTCGTAAGGCATTTAAGGAAGAAATTCCTGATACTACAAAGATTATAATTGCCCAAAGAATTTCTTCGGTAGAGGATGCAGATATGATTGTTGTTTTAAATGATGGTAAAATTGATGGTGTAGGAACACATGATGAATTATTAGCAAACAATGCTATTTATAATGAAATATATACATCTCAAGTGAAGGGAGCTGGTTCTAATGCAGAATAAAAAGCGTTCTACTTCAGCATTAAAAACATTGAAGAGAATATTATCTATTATTTTAAAAAGATATTGGCCTCAACTATTACTTGTATTTTTATGTATTATTATTACATCGTTTTCAACTGTTTATGGAACAAGCTTTACTCAAAAATTAATTGACGACATTATTCCAGAACTTCAAAAAAAATATAGTGAAACTGGAATAGTTGATAGTTCATATTTATGGAAGAAGGTAACTCCAGTAATTATATTTTATGCTATAGGCGTAATTTCTTCATATACAAATGCAAGGCTTGTTGTGTATGTTGCAAATAGCACCTTAAAAAGTGTAAGAGATGATATGTTTAAGCACATGCAGACATTGCCTATAATGTATTTTGATCGTCACAGCCATGGTGAAATCATGAGTAGATATACTAATGATACAGATACATTACGTCAAATGATTAGTCAATCTATTCCTCAATTGATTACAAGTGTTATTACAATGATAATGATCGCAACTTTTATGTTCATTACAAATTGGATATTAGCTTTAATTGTTATTTTCACGGTATGCTTAATGGTTGTAGTTACGAGATTTTTAGGGGGTAGGTCAAGTAAAGGCTTTATTAAACAGCAAATTGACCTTGGTGCTTTAAATGGATATGTTGAAGAGATGCTTGAGGGCCAAAAGGTTGTAAAGGTTTTTAACCACGAGCAAGAGGCTAAGCAGGCCTTTGATGAGGTTAATAATCGTTTATGTCAAACTGCTACAAAGGCAAATACTTATGCGAATATATTGATGCCAATTATGAATAATTTAGGATATATTTCATATTCAATTACAATTATGGTTGGCTCATATTTAGCATTAAATTCTATTTTGGGCTTTACTGTAGGTGCATTGGTTTCATATCTTGGATATAATAAGATGTTTTGTAATCAGGTTTCTCAGGTTTCAAATCAATTTAATGCAGTTATAATGGCTTTAGCTGGATCTGAAAGAATATTTGAATTGTTAGATGAAAAGCCTGAGGAGGACAAAGGCTATGTTACATTAGTTAATGCTAAAATCGTTAATGGTGAGCTACAAGAAGCTACTGGAAGAACAGGAATTTGGGCTTGGAAGCACCCACATCACGATGGAACGATAACGTATACAAGGGTTACTGGAGATGTAAGATTCTTTGATGTTGATTTCGGATATTATCCAGATAAGATTGTATTACATAACGTATCTCTTTTTGCAAAGCCTGGCCAAAAAATAGCCTTTGTTGGAGCAACGGGTGCGGGAAAAACAACTATTACCAATTTAATTAATCGTTTTTATGATATTCAAGATGGTAAAATTCGCTTTGATGGAATAAATATTAATAAAATTAAAAAAAGTGATTTAAGAAAAGCGTTAGGAATGGTACTTCAGGATACTAATCTGTTTACTGGTACAATTATGGAGAACATTAGGTATGGTAAGCTTGATGCGACGGATGAAGAGGTATATCAGGCTGCCAAGCTAGCTAATGCGGATAAGTTTATTAAGCATTTGCCTGATGGATATAACACTATATTAACAGACAATGCTTCACAATTATCGCAGGGGCAAAGGCAATTATTGTCTATTGCTAGGGCTGCAATTTCTAATCCACCAGTTCTTATTTTAGATGAAGCAACTTCCTCAATTGATACGAGAACTGAGGCTCTTGTTACCGATGGTATGGATAAGCTAATGAATGGCAGAACTGTTTTTGTAATTGCTCACCGCTTATCTACGGTAAAGAATTCAAAAGCAATTATGGTTTTGGAACAGGGTCATATAATTGAACGTGGTAGCCACGATGAGCTTATTGAGAAAAAAGGTAAATATTATCAATTGTATACTGGAGCATTTGAGCTTGAATAAAAAGTCATCCCAACAAGGGATGATTTTGATTTTTTTATTGAAAAAGCTTATATGTAAGAGTAAAATATAGCAAGGTGAGATATTTTGAGATATTATGTAGATAAAACTGGAACAAATAATACAAATGAAATATATTTAAATTCATTTTTTGAGGCGTTAAGCCTTGCAAAACCTTATGATGAAATCGTATTATGTGGTGAGGTATATTACGGTAAGTTTTATATTAAAACTCCTAACCTTACAATTACTGGTATTAATAAGCCAACGATTCATTATGATGCAAGAAATGGTGAAATAATAAGAGAATGTGATGGTGGAGATGGAGTAAAGACCTATGGTACTACTGGCTCTGCATCTGTTACTGTTTTACCGGATGCAAAAGATTTAAAAATATCTAATGTGAGAATTAAAAATTCATATATTAGGGATCCTTTGAAGAAGAATAATCAAAATGTAGCCTTTAAGACCTCAGCTAAAGGTGGAAGATATTTTAATATTGATTTCATTGGCTCTCAGGATACGCTATATATTGATGAGTCTGATAACATTTTTGATTCCTGCTATATTGAGGGAGATGTTGATTTTATATTTGGTTCTGGAGATGCAATTATAAAAAATTCAGTTATTAATATGCTAGAGATTAATAACTCTAAAGCGTATTTATGTGCTCCAAATACCTATACTGATAACAAATATGGATTTGTGTTTTATAATTGTTATGTAAGGACTCAAGGTGAAAATGAAAAATACTTGGGTAGAGCCTGGTATCCGTCAGGAGCACTAAGACCAGTTAAGCCTAGATGTGTGTTTTATAAATGCCATATACCTAAGAATATATCGTTAAGAATGATAACTATGCATGAAGGAGATCCAGTAAATTTTGAATGCTATACATATTGTATTTATCAGGATGATAAGGTACTATATGCTAAGGAAGATAATATCTTAAATTATTATATTAATTATTTAAAGAATAATGATTGAATGTAAGGAGAACCCTTTTTTGGGTTAGAGTTTAGTATGAAATTAGAAGTAAAGCGTGAAATAAAAAGATATATTATGATGGTAGTTGCATGTTGCCTATATGCATTTTCTCTAGACTGCTTTTTGGTTCCAAACAATATAGTTGCGGGAGGAATATCTGGATTATCGGTCGTTTTAGCAAATTATATACCAATAAGCAAGGGTGTTATAATAATAATGTGTAATATTCCAATCCTATTGATTTGCATAAAGCAGGAAGGAATTAAGTTTACAATTAATTGCTTAATTACGACTGGTGTATTAGGTCTTATGACATCATTGTTTGAGTTTATACCACCAGTAGTTAAGGATGATGGAATTATGGGGGCTGTATTTGGCGGTGTTATTCAAGGTGTATCAATAGGTATTTTTTGTAAATACCGCGTTTCATCTGGTGGTACTGAGCTTTTGGGAAGATTTTTGCATAATAGAATCCCTGCAATATCAATTCCTATTTTTACAGGTACATTAGATGGAGTTATTGTCATTGCCGGTGCTGTAGTATTCCGTAATATTCAAAATGTATTATTCGCACTTATTGTTATTTTCTTAGCATCAAAGCTTACTGATATGGTTATTACAGGACTTAATAAATCTAAAATATGCTATATAATTACTGATAAAGCTGATATGGTTGGAGAATATTTAATTAACCATTCCCCTAGAGGTGTAACTAAAATGGATGGTATAGGAATGTACACACGTCTTCCTAAAGGTGTGCTAATGACTGTTGTTAAAGCTGGTCAATTGACAGAATTGAGAGAAATGGTATCAGATCTTGACCCACAAGCCTTTATAATCGTTTCTGATACATCTGAGGTTTTAGGTAATGGATTTAAGAATATTAAATCTGAGGATATGCTAGAGCATGAAAAACTAAAAAAAAGTAATAAAAAAAATACATCAAATTAGGTGTATTTTTTTACTTTAATAAGTTTTTATTTTGCATGTATATGTTTGGCTTAATGCGATGACTTTCTTTGGTTCCATTTGAAGTGACTAAATTATAGCCGCCATCAGCCTTTATTTCGTAATTCATTTCTTTATTACAGTTTTGACATTTGCAATTACAATTAAATATATGAACAAATGTTGTTTTTGTATTGCCTTTTTTATCAGTTTTGCTTGATTCAGTGGTTTCATTTAATGTGTATTTTTTGTACCATTTATGACCGCAACTGCAATATTCTTGCTTCTTAGGATAAATAGACATTCCAATCAAAATAATTAAAAGAAGTAGAATGATTAATAATGTAGAATATTGCTCCTTACCATTAATAGTTAAAATGATGTAAATAGTCATCCATACAATAACTGCTATAAGTCCTAATAGTTTTCTTAGCCAATATAAAAACCTCATATTTTTTCCTCCAATAAGCTTCTAAGTGAAACTTCAAAATTTTTATCATCTATTTTCGTTCTTTTCTTTGGCCCTTTAGTATGCATATTGATATCTCGAGCCTTTTTATTAATATATCGATTTATGAGTAATGAGTCGATATTATCTATAGTGACAATATTGCCTGATGTTAAAATAGGACGGGCTCCCTTTGTTAATGCCATAGCGCATAGTGCATAATCAGAAGAAACCAAAATATCATTCTTTTTAATATGCTTAAGTATTGCATAATCTACACTATCTAATCCCTTGTCAACTGTAATAACAGCTGCATAAGCTGAGGCATATATATGAGCTGTGTCAATATAAATACTTACCTTTTGCTTATATTCCTGTGCAAGCCTTATTACAATTTCCTTGCAGCAGCAAGAGTCGCCATCAATATATATCAAATAATCACCAATGCAATTATATCATAAATATAAGCCGTAAAATATGTTATTTTTATGTTATTTAAAAAAAATAAATGCAACATTAAAAAAAACTAAAATTTTAATGCTGCATTCTTATTTATTATATTATTTGGAATAGTATGCAATCTTGTAAAAGGTAGGATAGGATTTAAATAAATCAGCTAGTGTTTTATTAGTTGCATATCCAGGATCATTGATAGTAAAGGATGATGGTGTTAATTTACCATTTGTATTACCATTAACTACAACGAAATGTGAACCATTACTATTCTTTACACCAACAATAGTTGGTATTCCCTTTTTAAGATTATCATATATTGTAGATAAATAACTTGATGATGTGCTTGTTTTGTAATTTGAAGGCCAATACATATCACCACTTGATGTATAGCTTAACCTTTTAACCATTTGGTCCGGTGTAAGCGTTGTCCCTAGGCGATATGATTCACATATTGCCATAGCTGTCGTTAAGCATCCTATTTGCTTAATTGTCTTTGTTGGTGTTATTTTAACTGAAGCCCATCTCGAATCATATTGCTTAAAATCATATGTGTTAAGCTTAATTACATTCGTTGCTTGTGATTTTAAATAGTTGTTGTAAGCATAGCCAGTGTATCCGTTATAAATAACCTTTGACCAATAGGTATCAGAAGATATTATTTTAAGAGTGCTTCCCTTAGGTGCAACATCGAGTATTTTTGCCGATGTTGATGGGGATGATCTTATATTTAGATTATCTAATGTCGTTGCAAGCCTAAGGTTTTTTTCTTTAATATATTCCTTTGAGGAATATCCTTTAACATTTTTATAGTTAACGTAATAAAAGCTTCCCTTTTCTCCTATAATATCTACATAGGTATTATCTGGTATTTTAGCGATAACACTTGCGGATAATGATGCATTTACTCTAATATTTAGATTTGAACCATCTGTAATTGTTATTCCAGCTCTTTCTGAATTAGCACTAGTTGGCTTTATTAAAAATACAAAAGCCACAAATAAAGTAATTATTAATATAAATATTTTTTTCATACATACCTCCTTGAGATAATCATAGCATAGAAGGAATGTAATAGGATTTCCAATTTAAGGGATGTAATTATATTTGATTATTAAAATATGTAAAGGGGTATTTAAAATAATACATATATTTGGTATAATCTAGATGATGATAATGTAAAAAGAAAGTGATTAGTATGAAGGATATTAAGAAAATAATTGAAAACCAAGTTGTAGTGAATAGTGATGGTGTCTTATGCATTGAATCTTTTTTAAATCAAATGCTAGATGTGGAGCTGTTGCATGATATTGCAAAAGAATGGAATTCTAGATTTAAGGATGCAAATATTACAAAAATATTAACAATTGAATCAGGAGGAATAGCTCTAGCTACAGCTTTAGGATTATTAATAAATGTTCCTGTAGTATATGCGAAAAAGGAATATTCTACAAAATTACCTGAAGGATCTGTTTCAACTAAAATATATTCATGCTCATTAAAAAAATCATATTATGCATATGTTAGTGAGGATTTCATTAATGATGAGGATAACGTTTTAATTGTTGATGATGTTGTTGCAAATGGCTGGGCAGCAGACGGATTATGTGATCTTTGTGTTCAACAAGGGGCTACAATCGAAGGAATATGCACGGTTCTTGAAAAAAATTATTTACAGGGTGCAAAAAGATTAAGAAGTAAGGGTATTAGAGTAGAATCATTGGTAAAACTTGAAAAGCTTGATTCGGCCAATAAAAAGGTAATTTTTGCGGATGAGCAGTGATTTGATTTCATTCCGAAATGTATGCACTAAAAATAATTCTGGAAATTATATCCTTTCTCATGTTAATTTCATTCTTCATAAAAATGAGTTTTTATCAATCTATGGAAGCGCTGGTAGTGGTAAAACAACAATCTATAAAGTGATAGCAGGTTATGTAGAATTTGCTGGTGAATATAAGCTATATGATAAACCAATATCTTGGTATAGTGAGGAAAATATCAATTCAATTAATGGGAAAATAGGATTAATGCCATCATCATTAAGCTTTGAGGAATCATTAACTGTACTTCAGAATATGAAAATTATATCCTCAAATGATAGTATTTCTCCAGAAGAAGCACTTGAAATTTGTAATGGCAGTAATTTATTGAAACGTAATTTTATGTTTTTAAACGGTGTTGAAAGAATTAAGGTATATCTTGCTGGCCTTTTAATGGGAAATCCAGAATTATTGATTTTAGATGAGCCATCAGGAGAGCTTGATGAGGATAGATCGAAGGAAATATATGATATATTAGAACGGATTTATAAACGAGGTGTAACAATTTTAGTTTTAAGCCGTAAACAAAAATTCCTAAGCTATTCAACTAAAATAATGTATCTGAATAAAGGAAGACTTATATAAAATAAGGTACAGATATTGATTTTAAAAATAAACTAGGCTATAATTGTATAAGAAACGAGGGGTAAAAAATGGAAGTTTTTGAAAGAATTAAGGATATTATTTCTGAACAATTAAATATTGATAGCACAAAAATCACTTTAGAAGCTAATTTGAAAGAGGATTTAGGAGCTGATAGTCTTGATGCTGTAGAGGTTATTATGGCTCTTGAGGATGAATTCGGAATTACAATCGATGATGAAACTGCACAAAGCTTTAAGCTAGTTAAGGATTTAGTAGTTTACATTGAAGAAAACGCAAAGTAAAAAAATAGAATCGTGCAATTTGACGATTCTTTTTTTATTCGGATTTTTTTAAATCCAGTTTTTTAATTAATTTAATTAACTCATGGATTGCAATTGAGCCTAAAGCATTACCAAGTGCCATTAGGATAAACCATAACACTACCTTACCATTAAAAACTCCAGCATATGTGTAATAGCAAGCATTGGCAACTACATGCTCAAATCCACATAATATGAATAAAGAAATGGGCATAAAGGCAAATAATACCTTTCCAATTGCGTATGGTGCAACCTTATGACCCTCAACGGCTAAATAAATCATTATTCCACACATAGCACCAAGAATAATTATTTCATACCAGTTAGAGCTTTGCTTTACAGAAACTAGGCTTTTAGCCAATGCTACAATACTGTCGTTTATAATATGAGTTGATTTCAATAAAAGTGAAAGTAATACAACTCCTATTAAATTTCCAATAACACATATTAGTAGGTCAAGTATATAATTTGACTTGTTGTCAAATACGTATGCGGCCTTACCTGTATATAGATAAAAACCAAAATGAATAATCGTGAATAAGCCTATGCCGAATAAAAATGAACCTACAATTTTTAGGGCATAGCTTCCTTGGCTTGCACATATTAAATAGCAAGTAGCTCCAAATACGATACAGAAGCCTGCTAGTAAAGATCTTAAAAATATCTTTAAATATCTCATAATACACCTCGATACACTTTTTAGATTTTACTACTAAATTAGTGTAATGTAAAGAATTAAGTTTTCAAATGGTGTTTCGCTCTTTAATTTTATTATAAATATGGTATAATTTAATAGGTTTTTGAGGATGATATTATGAATAATTTAATTAAAATATATGTAGTTGGAGATTCAACTGTTTCAAGCTTTAATGACTATACATACTTTTATCCAAGATATGGATATGGGACACAGCTAGAGGAGTGTTTTTGTAATGCTAAGGTTATTAATTTGGCATTGTCAGGAAGAAGCTCTAAAAGCTTTATTCAAGAGAAAAATTACCAAAAATTAATTGATGAAATGAGTAATGGAGATTATTTGTTAATTGGCTTTGGTCATAATGATGAGAAGTATGACGATGAAACGAGGTTCACGGATGCGACTAAGCCGATTGATGATGCTACATCGTTTAAGTATTCATTATATAATAATTATATAAAGAAGGCTCAAGCTGTAGGTGCAACACCGATTTTATGTACGCCAATTGTTCGTATTTGTAAAGATAATAATTATGTTGGAAGTAGCATTCATGATACAAAGTATGGAAATTATCAGGAGGCGATTAAGTCTTTAGCAAGTGAACTTGGCTTATTAAGCATTGATTTAACATCATATTCTTTAGCTGATGCTAAAAGGCTAGGATACGAAAGAGTTGCATTTCAACATGCAATGACAACTGGTACAATGATTGATGGAAGGCTTGTAGCTGATACAAAATCAGTTGATAAAACACATTTAAATTATTTTGGTGCTAAGGTAATGGCTTATTATGTTGCAAAAGAGATTTCAAAATCAAATTTAGCACTTAAGGAATATGTAAAGTTAGATATTAAATATCCAGATGATTCAGTATTACAAATGAATCCTGAATATATAATGCCAGTATATAAGGAACCAAAAATTGCTTCATATGAACCAAATAGTAATTTTGATACAAAATCAAATGAATGGTTTGGTACAGCGTTTGGAGCACTAGATGAGTTACCTACAGCAGCTTCTTCATATTTAGCAAGGAAAAGTGATTTAGGATATTTAGTTGGACAATATAGCAAAACAAACCACGGAGGAATAATTATGTCTTGTGACGGTATTGCTGGTGTGTTTAAGCAAATACCAATCAAGTATAATTTTAAATTTAAATGTAAAGCTACTATTAAGAAATTACAATATGCATCTCAATCGGGCTTTGGTTTAATGCTAAGAGATGATATGTATCTAAATCAAGATGAGGCTAAAAAGGTTATTGCTTCAAATTATGTTTGTGCGGGTACTTTAACTGATGCAAATGGTTTTGCCATAAATTATAAAAGAGAAAGCTCAACAGAAATAACTAGAAGTGAGTTTTATGTAAATTATCAATATCAAATAAATGATGAATTTGGTTTTGAAATTGAAAGACTAGGACAAAGAATAACTGTTAAAACTATTTATAAGAATAAGGAATACTTTAATGAATATCTTGATTTTGATTTAGTTGCTATAGATGGAAATTATATGTATTTAGGTATGTTTGCGACAAAAGGAATTGTTGTAGAATATACAAATGATGAATTTGAAATTACAGGTACATCGCAAGGTGCGTAGGAGGATTAAATGATATATAATCAAATTTTAGTAAGATTTGGAGATTTAACATTAAAGGGGAAAAATCAAAAGGAGTTTTTAAGCAGAGAGTATGCTTTAGTAAGAAGAAAACTTGAAGGCTTGAACGTTAATATTATTAATCGACATGATCGAATTTATATCGATATTTTAAATGAAGATTATAAAAAAGTTATATCTCAACTAGATAAAGTTTCAGGACTATATTCGTATTCTTTATGTGTTCATGTTGATTCTATTATTGATAAAATAAAGGAAAAAGCAATTGAATTGCTAAATGAAGAAATAAAAGCTCCAACCTCATTTAAGCTTGAGGTAAGAAGAGCGAATAAGAAGTTTCCTCTTAATTCGATGGAAATGACAAAGGAGTTATCTTCATATATCTTAAAGGAAATGAAAATTTTAAAGGTAGACGTTCATAATCCTAATAAAACGTTAACATGTGAAATTAGAGATGATGGAACATATTTATACTTGGATGCAATTAGAGGTATGGGTGGATTCCCGGTTGGTGTTGCTGGAAAGGGTATGCTAATGCTTTCTGGAGGTCTTGATTCACCTATCGCTGCTTATTTGGCTCAAAAGCAAGGAATAGAGATTGAGTGTTTGCATTTTGAATCAACACCGTTAACTAGTATTGAATCAAGTCAAAAGGTTGTTGATCTTGTTAAGCTTGTAAGCTCATATTCAAAGGAAAATAAAATGGCTCTTCATATGGTTCCGTTTAAGGAATTACACATGAAGATATTAGACTTAGTGCCAGATTCATATATTATTACTATAATGAGAAGAATGATGTATAGAATTGCGACTAAGCTAGCTAAAAAAAGAGATTGCCTATGCTTAATTAATGGTGAATCTGTTGGTCAGGTCGCATCTCAAACATTAATGTCAATGAATACCATTAATAATGTTACGAACATTCCAATTATTAGGCCACTAGCTACATATGATAAGGTTGATATTGTTGCGCTTGCTCACAAGATTGGAACATATGAAATGTCGATTCGCCCATTTGAGGATTGCTGTACAGTATATTTACCAAAAAATCCAGCCACTGCACCTAAGCTAGATAAAGCAATTGAATATGAAAGTGCATTTGATTATGAGGCAATGGTAGATTGGTGTGTAGATAACACTAATACTATTTGGATTACGCCTGATAGTGATCTTGATTTATCACTTCTTGGATTAGAAGTAAGAACAGTTTTAGAAAATTTAAAAAAATAATTGTATAAAATGTCATAATTGCTCCAAACTAATTGTGTAAGGAGGTGCAATTTGTGGCATCTAATAATAAAACAAACACTAATGCAATGAATCAAAATTACCAATCACAGAATCAATCACGTGGAGCAGGTAATTTAAAGTATGAGGTTGCACAAGAACTTGGTGTTGAGCTTGGTCCAGACACATCAGCTCGTAATAACGGACGTGTTGGAGGATCAATTACAAGAGAATTAGTTAACCGTGCTAAGCAATCTACAGATACTGAAGCTATGAAATATGAAACAGCTTCTGAGCTTGGCGTAGAAATGGGTCCTGATGCTTCATCACGTTCTAATGGTCGTGTTGGAGGATCAATGACTAAGAAGCTTGTTAATAAAGGAAAAACAAATAATAATTAATTAATTTTAAGTCCACTCTTATTGAGTGGATTTTTTAATATAATTTTGTTAAAATACATATAGATTGGAGTGGTAATGATGATTACTAGCTTAACAAATGAAAAGATAAAGAATTTATTAAAACTAAAAAATGCAAAAAATAGGCAAAAGGATGGTTTATTTTTGGTTGAAGGGCCTCATCTTGTAAGCGAAGCTAAAATGGCTGGTGTATTAGTAGAGGCTTATACAATCAAGGAACAATATGAAGGAACCCTTGTCTCTGAGGCTGTAATGAAAAAAATATGTCAAACTGATTCTGTTGTACCGCAAATTGGAGTATGTAATATCAAAAATGAACCAATTATAGCAAGCCGAGTTTTAATACTTGATGGCGTTCAGGATCCTGGGAATTTGGGTACAATTCTAAGAAGTGCAAAAGCGTTTGGGTTTGATTCTGTGTTTTTAAGTAAAGGTACAGTTGATGTATATAACGATAAAGTAATCCGCTCTAGTCAGGGGGCTATATTTAAACTTAATTTTTTATATGGTGATAAGCTAGAATTTATTAAAGAAATATCTAAAACTCATCATATTTATTCAACTAATGTTGTTAATGGTAAAACTCCAAAAAATATAGATTTTCCTCAAAAAATAGGATTGATTTTAGGTAACGAAGGAAATGGAGTATCAAAGGAAATTAATGATTTAATGCTTGATAATTTATATATTCCTATGGATGAAATGGAGAGCCTTAATGTTGGGGTGGCTGGATCAATTTTAATGTATGAAATTGCTTCACACAATAAAAAGTAGTATTTTTGACTTCAAAGTTCTTTTAAAGTTTACAAAAAAATGGATATTTGCTATAATGAAAAATGGTGGTATTAATGGAACAAGAAAATCTTCTTGAAACTGTATATGATGTATTTGAAAAATCAATCGAATTTTTATATGAAGAAACCCATTTGAAGTATTTTGATTTATTTTTCATGACTGCAGATAATATATTAGCTGGTGAGATATTAAATGATTTACCAGATGATAAAAAGGAAGAACTAAATAAGATTTATAGTCCCATTATAGAAGCATCAATTGATGTTGAGACAGTAAGAAAGGCTTTGCAGGCTATTATATTGAAGGGCTTCTCGGAGCAAAAAATTAGTAATGGTCTAATAACTCCTGATACAATTGGCATATTGTTCTCATATATTATATCTAAGTTTGAGCCTAAGGAAAGAAGAATAAAAATATTTGATCCTCTAGCAGGTGTTGGAAATTTATTATTTACTCTTTATAATCATTTAAATTTAGATATTGAAATGTGTGGAGCCGAGCACAATGAATTATTTGTTAAAATAATGAAGTATCTTTCTGACTTACAACAAACCGACCTTGAAATATATTTTCAGGATAGTCTTAATGTAAATGTTTCAAATATTGATTACATAGTTTGTGATTTTGATTATTGTCAAAAAGAGAATGAAAAGTATTTTCCTTTTGAGGTAATTAAGCATCATTTAGCATCCTTAAATGAAAACGGGGTTATGATGTGTTTAATTCCTAATGATTTCTTTGAAATGGATAAAAACCATGAATTTAAAAATGAAATTATTAAAGAAAATACGATATTAGGATTAATTGAATTACCTGATGATTTCTTTAAAAATAATCCAAAATCAATCCTTCTTATTCAACATTCAACTGAGAATAAGAAATGTTTAATGGTCAAACTGCCAAGTTTTACTGATTCAAAGGTATTTAATGAAGCATTGAATCAAATAGAGCTGTGGTTTGAAAAAAATATAAATAAATAAAAATGAAGTGAGGAAATTAGTTATGTCAAAAATTATGGCAGTAAATGCTGGTTCAAGTTCAATTAAGTTTCAATTACTTGAAATGCCAGCTGAAGTAGTAATCGCATCAGGCGTTATGGAAAAAATCGGCACTAAAATCGATGGAAAGAATGTTGAAGGCATCTTCACATTAAAGTACAATGGAAAAAAAGAAGAAACTCATCCTGTTTTAGCTGACCATGGTGTAGGTGTTCAATTATTATTAGATACATTAGTTCAAAAAGGTATTGTAAAGTCTCTTGATGAAATTAATGGTGTTGGTCATCGTGTAGTACAAGGTGGAGAATATTTTAAGGATTCAACATTAGTTGATGGACCAGATGGAACTGTTGTTAATAAGATTGCAGAGCTTGCTGATTTAGCTCCATTACACAATCCTGCACATATTACAGGTATTAAGGCTTTCTATAAGGCTTTACCAAATGTTCCTGAGGTAGTTGTTTTCGATACTGTTTTCCATACAACTATGCCAGAAGAGGCATATATGTATGCTACTCCATATGAATGGTATACTAAATATGGAATTCGTAAATATGGTGCACATGGAACATCTCATAAATTCGTATCTCAAAGATGTGCAGAGCTATTAGGTAAGAAGATTGAAGATACAAATGTAATCGTTTGTCACTTAGGAAATGGTGCTTCAATTTCTGCTGTTGAAGGCGGAAAGTGCAAGGATACTTCAATGGGATTAACTCCACTTGCTGGTGTACCTATGGGAACTCGTACAGGAGATATTGACCCAACTGTAGTTTCTTACATTGCAGCTAAAGAAAACAAAACTGCTGCAGAAGTAGTTAATGAGTTAAATAAGAAATCAGGATATCTTGGTGTATCTGGTCGTTCTAATGATGCTCGTGATGTTACAGCTGGTATGATGGAAGGAGACCATAGATGTAAGCTTGCTTTCGATTTACAAGCAAAGAGAGTTTGTGACTATGTTGCGGCTTACTGGTTATATCTTGGAGGTAAGGTAGATGCAATTTGCTTTACTGCTGGTATGGGTGAAAACTTAAAGCATTTACGTATGAATATTGCTAAGAGACTTGCTCCTCTTGGTGTTGAAATTGATGAAGAGCTAAACGATACATTCTCTGATGAAAGAATAATCTCTACTCCAAATTCAAAGATTAAATTATTTATCATCCCAACAAACGAAGAGGTTATGATTGCTCGTGACGTTGTTCGTGTTGGAAATGTAAAATAGTATCAAATTAAACTGCAGGTATCATTATGCCTGTAGTTTTTTATTTTCTAAGAGTATTAATCTATTTATAGCTTACCATAATATAAATAGGTGATGCGATGAAGAAATTTATTGAATTTTATCGGATATTTAAAGAAAAGAAAATTACTTCGCTTTCAGCCTCAATCACATTCTTTTTTATTGTAAACGGTGGCTCACTATGCTTTTTGGTCGCGTTTTTCTTTAACATGTTTGAGTTAGATATTCCAAAAGAGGCTTATGAATCAAATACCTATTTAAACTATGTTATGAATTTTTTTTCAGCAAATACTCCATCATCTAGTTATATTATTCTTATTTTGACATCAATTTGGTCTTCATCGTCGTTGTTTTATCACATAATTTTAGCAGGAGAAAGCATATATAATGAGTCGCATAAAAAAATTACATTTAAACATAGAATTATTGCAATTGTACTGGTTATTATTTTTATGGTAATGTCTATAGTTACAATACTTATGATTATTTTAGGGAGAATGGCTATAAAAAGGTTTACCAATGGCTATATATTGACATATGTAGAAATGTTTTTTTTGCTTGTGGTAGCTTCTTTTGTTATACTCTTTTTTTTATTATTTATCCCACCCAAAAGCCTTAAAATAAAAGATACACTAAAAGGCTATTTATTTACTATTTTGCTTTGGCAAATAACTACCGTTGCATTTAGATTATATCTTAAGGCTTTTAATAACTTTAAAGCAATATATGGCTTTTTGACTTTTATAATTATTGGCATGATTTATATTTATTTGTTAGTTATAGGATTAGTTATTGGACTTGTTATTAATAGTTTTAATGTTAAAAAATAGAATAATAATTGTTTATAATAAGAACACAATATCTGATGGTGATTAAATGAAAAAAATTTTTTCGATATTGTCTACTATAATTTTTCTTTTTACTGTAAGATGTAGCTACGCACTAAGTTTTGGTGTTGGTAAAATTGAAAACAATCAAAGGCCAATTATTCCATATCAAAAAATAATTGAAGATAATAATGGATATTATCTTGGCAAGGATGAGAAAAAACTTTACCTTACATTTGATTGTGGATATGAAAATGGATATACACATGAAATTTTGAAGACATTAAAAAAATATGATGTAAAAGCAACCTTTTTTATAACAGGACATTATTTAACATCAAGCACTGATCTTGTTAAGGAAATGGTTAATGATGGACATATTATCGGGAATCATACATATCATCATAAACATTTTACAAATGAATCAACAAGCGAAATGCTAGAAGATATAAGGAAACTTGAGGATAAATATCAAGATTTAATAGGAAGTGAATTGCCATCATTCGTTAGACCACCAGCTGGTGAGTTTGATGAAAGGTCACTAAAGACTCTTAAGGATAAAAATTATAAGACTATATTTTGGTCACTTGCTTATGTTGATTGGTATAAGGATAAATTCTATGGTAATGATTATTCATACAATAATGTTATGAAAAGACTTCATAATGGTGCGATTATTTTAATGCATTCAGTTTCAAAGGATAATATGGTTGATTTAGATAAAATACTATCTACATTAATTCGTAATGGGTATTTATTTGATTCCCTTGAAAATTTATAGTCATTTTTTTAAATGCTATTTATTTTTACCATTAAAACTGCTATAATAATGTTAATTATTTAGGAGGTTTATTATGGCAAAAAAAGGTAAAACAGGATATTTAGGAATGTTCGCATATATTGCGATTGTAATCAATTTGGTTGGATGGCTTTTTACCATTTTACACAAAAAAAATTGGTTAACTATCAAAATTGGAAATTCAGAATTAGGAGGCTTTCTAACGGGAATTGGGAGCTTAATACTAGTTTTTGTAGCTATATTTGTAGCTCATGATTTTGCGGAAAGACAAACAACTTTTTGGAGAGTGCTTTATTGGATATTAGCAATTTCATCTATTTTAGCAATCCTATTTGGAGTAGGCGTTAATTTCTTTTAAAAATAAGCTATCTTAGGATAGCTTTTTAAATACTTGGGGTGATATTAGTGGAAAGTATATGGGTAAAGCTTTTTATTAAGAATAAGGATGATATAAATAACGTTAAGGTAAGAACTAAGTATGGAACACTTGCATCTTTATTTGGAATTATATCAAATACAATTATATGTGTATTTAAAATAATTGTAGGTGCAATCACGGGAATTGTATCAATTGTAGCAGATGGAATTAATAATTTATCAGATGCATTATCATCAATTGTATCATTGTTTGGCTTTAAAATGAGTCAAAAAAAGCCTGATAAGGAACATCCCTATGGACATCAGAGGGTTGAGTACATTGCAGGATTTATTGTATCTGTAATTATTTGTATTTTAGGTGTTCAGTTAATTATTTCCTCTATTGATAAAATTAGAAATCCTGAAGCTGCACAAGGACATTTTATCTTAACTATTGCTGTTTTGGTATTTGCGATTTTTATGAAAATATATCAAGCGTGGATTAATTACAGCATCGGAAAGAAAATTAATTCAACATCACTTAAGGCTACAGCTGCAGATTCAAGAAATGATGTAATCTCAACCATTCTGGTATTAGCAGGGGTTATTATTTCACATTATACTAAGTATAATTTAGATGGATATTTTGGAATAGCAGTAGGAGCATTTGTATGTTTTTCTGGTATTAAATTGGTTTTTGAATCATCTAATCCTTTGATTGGTGAGGCTCCTTCTAAGGAACTGGTTAATAAGCTTATTTATACAATTAAAAACCATGAGGTAGTTCTTGGCGTTCATGATTTAGAAATTCACAGCTATGGTCCATCAAAAATGTTTGCGGTATGTCATGTTGAGGTTGATTCACGTGGAGATTTAATTGAACTTCATGATGAAATAGACCAAATCGAGCATGAGGTCAGAAATACGATGGATATTATGCTAACAATTCATATGGATCCTGTACTTGTTGGTGATAAGAAGACAGAAGAACTAAAGGTATTAGTTAAAGAAGTTTTGCAAAAAGGATTAAGCTTTAGCTGGAGTATGCATGATTTTAGAATTGTTGTTGGCCCTACTCATACAAATGTTGTATTTGATTTGGTTGTGCCATATACAGTTAAGCAAACAGAGGCAGAGCTTAAAGAGTTAATTGAAAAATTAGTTAATACATATGATAATAGTCTTCATACAAGTATAGATATAGATTATGATTTGAATGATTTATTAGAAGAAGATAGAGTTAGATAGAAATCTAACTCTTTTATAATTTGAGATATTAAATAAGATATGATATAATATGTTGGAAATAGTGGTGATATAATGCAAACAGAATTAAAAGAAAACGATGAGGTAATCCTAGATATTAAAAGATTAGGAATTAATGGTGAAGGGATTGCTTATTATAAAAAATTAGCGGTATTCGTTAACGGTGCACTTCCTGGTGAGGGAGTAAATGTTAGAATTACTAAGGTTTTAAAGAATATGGCATTTGGCGAAATTATTGAATTCAAGCATCAATCTCCTGCAAGAATAACACCAAAATGTCCGTATTATGAAAATTGTGGTGGTTGCCAAACCCTTCATATTGATTATGAAAAAATGCTCGAATACAAAAGAGATATAGTTGTTGAGTCTATAACTAGATATACAAAGCTTAACCCAAGAAGCTTTGAGATTAAACCAACAATTGGAATGGATAATCAATATAACTATCGTTATAAATCAGTTTTACCTTTAAAGGTTATAAAAGGAAAAACAACAGTTGGGCTTTTAAAACAAGGCAGTAATATAATTGTTGGGATTGATTCGTGCTTAAATCAGTGCCAAGAACTAAATGAAATAAATTCTAAGATTTGTGAATTAATCGATGAATGCCATATTAGTATTTATGATCAAAAAACAAAAAAAGGTGCTCTTAAATATTTGGCAGTTCGTGTTTCGCATTTTTCTCATGAAGCTCAAGTTACATTAGTATGTTCAAATGAGAATGTTGATTTATCAAAACTTGCTAAAAAGATCATGGAGATAAAAAATGTTGTAAGTGTATTCAAATCTATTAACGATGAGGCAGATATTACATTCTTCAATAATTTAGCCAAACTAGAAGGGAAGGATACAATTGTAGAAGCAATTGATTCTTATAAATTTGATTTAGCACCAAGCACGTTCTTCCAATTAAATCCAGTTCAAACAGAAAACTTATATAAAGTTGTTAAAAAGGCTGCAAAGCTATCTTTAAAAGAAACTGTTCTTGATTTATACTGTGGCGTAGGAACAATTGGTATCTATTTGTCAAAACTTGCTAAAAAAGTTATTGGTGTAGAGGTTAATGAATCATCAATTGAAAATGCTAAGGAAAATGCTAAGAAAAATAAGGTTAAAAATGCAGAGTTTTATGCTGGTAATGTTAATGAAATATTACCAAAAATATTAAGAGAAGAAACTGTAGATGTACTTGTATGTGATCCACCGAGAGTTGGTCTTGAGGAGTATACAGCAAGCTTACTTGCGAAAAGTGGAATAAATAAGATTATTTATGTATCATGTAATCCTGCAACTCTTGCAAAGGATTTAGCAATCTTATCTAAAAACTACAATGTTAACTCTATTCAACCAGTGGATATGTTCTCAAACACAAGTGCGATAGAGTGTGTAGCAACTTTATCATTACGAAAGTAAGCATTTTTTAATTAAAATAAGTCGACTATAATTAATTATATGTAATATAAAAATGAATAATTCATTTTAAATGTCTTATTACAAAATTTCGACTAAAATTACATTGCATTGTAAAAATGGTTGAAATAAGAACTTTTATATTAAAAAAGGATGATTTTCTTCTTAATTTAGGAAAAAGGAACTTTTTATCTGAAAAAGGAAATAGAGTATTAAAACTAAGTTACAGATATTTATATTAAAAGCCTAAAGAAAATCTTTAAAAATTATATTAAATTCAGCGTAGAAACTGACTGTAGTTAGTTTTAATGCTGATAATATCTAACTGTTTCAAAATGAGACAATTAAATGGTGCGTTTTGATACAAATTAATGGTTCAAAGTGCAAATAATAAATAATATAATAATAAATAATTAATAAAAAATAATATATGTAACATTTCTAAAGAAATTTAATTGTACTAATGTACAATATAGATTTATAACTATAGTTAACAGCTATAGGAATATTTTTAGTAAATAAATATATTTATTTAAGTGCTTTTATAGATAATTTAATTTATAGCTGTTATATGATATAATTTTTATAGAATTTATTCTATTAATAAAGATAAGTTTGGTGAAAATATGCTAAAAAGAAATTTTATTAATAACATAAAAAGAGGTTTAGGTAGTGCTTTTGTTGAATTATCTAATGCTGTAAATAAAGATGAATATAGAGAATCTTTAGCATATTGTATAACACATAATTGTACATATGATTATATATTCGAAGGTAGTAAAGGTGATTACTTATATAGATTTATTAATATCTATGAAGATAAATCATATTTTATTGATATAGTTATAAACACGTTATTTAACATGAAAAGTTACAGCAGTCTTCACGCTCAATTGTTAGATATTTTAATGGAAGATTATTATAACGGAAACAAGAATACTAAAAGAATCTTAGAAGAATATTATTCACATTTTATCAAAAAGGGTAGATGGAATAAAAACAAAATTAATTGTTATGATTATTTATCTATTAAGATAAGTTGTTTGTTTGGAATAAGAAAAGTAAGGGATATTATAGCTGATTGGAAAAAATTAAATATTAATATTTGTGATTATTGGTTTGGGTTCCATGTTAATCAAAAATATAGAAAGTATAATTTAATCAATATTGAATCAGATAATGAACATACTGATGAATATAAACATACATTTGAAGAATTTTTAGAACTTATCAATACTAAAGAGCATGTATATTGTTTTGGTAGTTTTGCAACTGAAGAAGAACATCAAAAATGCATGGATTATTTAGTGGACAATAATAACAAAATTATTGTTAAAAAAATATTAATTAATTATCAAAGTGAATATGTTAAAAGAAAAATAAATATCGAAGTCTTGTTAACTTTAATCGATAAATTTGATGCAGAAACAAACATAGAAATATATAATACATTAGCTTATTATAAAGATAAAAGAGTGGTTGATTTGGCTTTTAAATTAGCCGAAACAGCAAATTATAAAATAGCAATTCACATGTTAATGAGTAATTATAAAAAAGAATATAAAGATTTAATAATATCTTTATACAAGAAAATAAGATTTTCATTTAATTCATATGAATCTTTAACATTTGATACTATTGATTTTATGATGAATAAAAAGAAAAATATGCCAGATGAAATATTATATATCACTTATTACAATGATTATTGTGCTTTTAATAGAGAATATATTGTTAGATGCATGAACAAAAGAAACCTATTAACTGAATCTATAAAAGAAGAATTAAAATACGATTCAGATTATGAAACAAGGAAGTATGCAAACGGTTATATAAAATAGTGAATGTTTCATTTATTGTTAGTAAAGCTTTATGATGATATCCTTATATTAATTATTTAAGAAATTTGTAAAGATGAACGGAGTAATGATTATATTTTGGGGGGGTAAAAATATGAATAAAGAATTAAAACAATATGATATTAATAATCTTTACAAAGTATTAAGAAAACATGATATAGAAATATTAAAACATTATAATCGTGCTGAAGTTTCAGATAATGAATAATTTTTTATGGGATTAATAGTGATATTATCTCAAATGCTTTGAATATACTAACAAATTATTTGTCTGGTAATATCGAATCAGCTGGAGTTGACTTGAGCGCAAGAGCAATTCTTGAAGCAATGGTTATTCAAAAGATGGATGGAAACGGGGACATATCTGAAAATCAAAAAAAATAAATAGAGATTATAATGCAGCAATTAATTTAAACAATTATTTAAAATAAAACAAAAAAATACGCATACGTTCGTGCGGAATTAGCGCCTTAGGAGAGTAAATACCAACTGTTTTATTGCAAAACAGGGCTCGTTGAATAAGGAAATAAACAAAAAAATATAGTATTATAGAGTTTTATAGGTTTTGTTGAACGGACCATTTAAGTTTTCCTATTTTTTATGAAACAAATATTTTAGCTTAGAAGTAACTTTTTTTAACAAAAAAATGTAAAATCTTGATTTTGTATATAAAAAAAGATAAAATAAAGTGTAGAAATAAAAATATAAGGAGATTTTATTATGGCAATTGAAGCTGGAGATTTTAGAAATGGATTAACATTAATGATTGAAGGTAAATTATATGTAGTTCTTGAATTCATGCATGTAAAACCTGGTAAGGGTGCAGCTATCCTTAAGACTAAGATGAAGGACCTAAGAACTGGAAACATTGTAGAAAGAAACTTCAATACAAATACAAAGTTTGAACAAGCAACTATTGAAACTAAGGAAGTTCAATACTCATATGAGTCTGCTGGAACATATTATTTTATGGATTTAGAAACATATGATACATACGAATTATCAGCAGATGTAATTGGCGATGACAAGTATTATATCTTAGAAGGTATGACTTTAAACTTACGTTTCTTTGAAAATGAAGTACTTAATGTTGTTTTACCAGATAAGGTTGAATTAACTATTACTGAAACACCACCTGCAGCTCCTGGTGCATCTTCAACATCAACTAAGGATGCTACTTTAGAGACAGGATTAAAAATTAGAGTACCTCAATTCATCAAAGAAGGAGATAAGGTTATTATCTCAACTGCTGATGGTTCTTATTGTGGTAGAGCTTAATTAATGAGTAAAACTGTACTTGTAACAGGTAGTGCCAAAGGAATTGGCGCTGCAATAATAGAAGAGCTTGCTGCATCGGGGTATAATTGCGTTATCAATTATAATACCTCAGAAAATGAAGCTTATCTTCTAAATGAAAAAATAAAAAAGAACAATGTTAGGTCTTTAGTTATTAAATGTGATGTAAGTAAAGAAGATGAGGTTGATGAAATGTTTAACATAATTGAGCGCGAGCTTGGTGGTGTTGATATTTTAGTTAACAACGCAGCAATTGATCTTCCTAATATATTTAGTAAAAAGAAGGTTGAAGATTTTAGAAGAACGCTTGACGTTAATCTAATAGGTGCGTATCTTACTGCAAAAAGAGCAGAAAAAAATATGCTTAATAATAAATGGGGACGTATCATTAATATATCATCAACAAATGGAATGAATACCTATTATCCAATGGGAATAGAATATGATGCATCTAAGGCTGCATTAAATTCATTAACTCATAATCTTGCGATTGAATTTGCACCGTATGTAACTGTAAATGCGATTGCACCTGGTCTTATCGGTACCGAAAGTGAAATTAAGGACTATGACGATGAGTTTATGCAAATGGAGCTTGATAAGATTTTAGTAAGAAGAATTGGTCAAGCATCTGAGGTTGCAAAGCTTGTTAAATTTTTAATAAGTGATGATGCGAGCTATATTAATAATTCAATCATTCGCATTGATGGTGGACAATATAGTAGTAATTAAATGAGAGATTTTTCTCTCATTTTTTTGCTAAAAAAATAGAAAAAGAACTGCATATTGCAATTCTTTAATTACTATTATTTATTTTTTAGCATCCAGTACGCTTGATAGAGCCTTCATAATTGAGATTTTTCCATATTCATATGTAAGACCACCTTGCATATATAGGGTATATGGCTCACAGCATGGTGCATCAGCACTAAGCTCAATCGTAGACCCTTCAGTAAAACATCCGGCAGCCATTATTACATCACAAGGATATCCTGGCATTGGTGCAGGTACAATATATACATGAGAATCAATAGGAGAAGAGGCTTGAATACTTCTTGCAAATGCTACTAGATTTTCTTTTGTTTTAAGCTCAATAATTTGAATAATATCTGTTCTAAATTCATTATATTTAGGAGAAATATCATTAAATCCTGTTTTTTCAAGCATATATGCTGCAAATATTTGTGTCTTTAAAGCACTCTTTACTGCATTAGGTGCCATAAACACACCTTTAAAGAAATTACTATTTTGATTGAAGTTAGCCCCTAAATCTTTTCCAACTCCAGGAGAAGTGAGTCTATCCGCAATCATTTCAATATATTTACTATCTCCAGCAATATATCCACCTGTAGTTGCAATTCCACCACCAAGGTTTTTCATTAAAGATCCTACTACAACATTTGCTCCAACATGACCTGGCTCAAGACGTTCGACAAGCTCTCCGTAACAGTTATCAACCATAATTATAACTTCAGTATTTACACTTCTTATGACTTTAATACATTCTTCAATTTGTTTAATAGTTAATGATTTACGAGAAGAATATCCTCTTGAACGTTGAATCTCTACAAGTTTAACATCATTTTTACTAAGTCTTTCCTTAATAGCTTCAAGATTAAATTTATTATCAACTAAGTCAATTTGCTCATATTTAACGCCGTTGGCAATCAATGATTGAGAGGAATCTCCAGCTATACCTACCATTTTTAGTAATGAATCATAAGGTTTGCCAGAAATAGAAATCATAGTATCTCCATGCTTTAATAAAGCCGAAAATGCTAAATACAATGCATTTGTACCACTCATAATTTGAGTTCTTACTAATGCATCCTCAGTACCTAAAATACTTGCAAATATTTTCTCAAGCTTTTCTCTACCAGAATCATAAATGCCATAACCATTTCTATCTGTAAAATCAGCATATTCGATTTTATTATCAATGAATGCAGAAAGAATTCTATTTGAATTATAAAGACAAATATCATCAATTTCTTTAAAAATATCCTTTAAATCTGCCTCCGCCTCTTGGGAAAGCTTTAAAACATCTTGTCTTATGTTATCTAATATCATTTAAATCACCCGAATAATTGTATCACAAATAGACTTTAATTAAAATATCTTTTAAACAAAAGTTAAGTATAAAAAAACGATACCTAGGCATAAATTTGTTTTATTTATCCCTTGAAAGATACTTTCATATTTGCTAGAATATAAAAGTATTAATTTAGAAATGAGAGGTTTGTTATATGCAATGGTTATTTTTACTTGTATCGACATTAGCATGGGGTATTGCCGAGATATTCTATAAAAAAGGAAATCTTGATAAAGAAAAGTATTCTCATTTGAAAACAACTGTGTTTGTCGGAATTTTCTTTGGTATTTATGCGTTAGTTATTACTATAATTCAAAGCGTACAGGATATTGAATTTTTGAAGCATATTCCAATAAACATTCTTATTTATATGCCAGTAGCATTATGCTACATAGTATCGATGACATGCTCATATTTTGGCGTGAGATTTATTCAAGAGTCAATATCAGATCCAATTGAAAATTCAAGTGGTGCGATTGTACCTATTTTATGTGCTATTTTCTTACATGAAACCGTTCCTGCGATTGGTATTGCTGGTATTTGTGTCGTAGTTGTAGGATTGGTATGTATTAGTTTTTTTGATAAAAATGGTAAAAATGATAGAAAAATTAAGCTAGGTAAGAAGCTTGCTGTACTTGCATTTGCTATGCCATTTTGTTATGCGATGCTAGATGCTGTAGGTACATTCTTAGATATTTTTTATACAGAAGAAGCTTCATCATCATTACTTCGTGGTGTAACTGATGATAATCTTGAGCATATGGCAAACTGCTGTTATGAATTTATATTCTTTTTAATTGCGATGGGTATATTAGTATTTCTAAAGATTAAGAAGGTTAGTTTTTTTGGATTTGGTGTTAAATCCAATTCAAATGATTCAAACGATGTTATCATGCTTTCAAATAAGCAACAAATATTACAACAAAAGGATAAGGTGCTTGCAGCGCTATTTGAAACTATTGGTCAAGCAACATATCTTTTTGCTTTAAGCGAAGGTGGAGGAATTGCAGCAGTAATAATGGGAGCAGGTACAGTTATAACATCTTTAATACTTTCAAGAGTTTTCTTGAAAGAAAAGCTTTCAATGATGCAATATGTATGTGTTGCAATAGTTCTTGCTGGTATCATTTTATTATCATTTATTTAAAAAAGATTGCTGTTATGAATGAATTATTTCTAACAGCATTTTTTATTATTAAAATTTCTATCTAAATTTTGTTTGATATGATATAATTATATTGTTAAGAAAATAAAAATGATGTTTCTTTTAAATAACATTTAAAAAGGTATTGAGGTATTACATGGAAAAAAAGAAAAGAAAACTAATACTTGCGTTTATACCAACAATTATTTCTTTAATTTTAGCAGGAATATTTTTATATCTTGCAATAAAAGAATTAAGCTTTGTTGAATTAGCATTTTATTTGCTATTCTTTATATTTCTATCTTTAGCGTGTGCTGGAATTAGACCGATATTTTGGTACTTTAATAAAATTAGAGTATTAGAATATGTAGAAATGCGTTATAATAAGCTAATTAGGCTAAAGGATGAGCTTTACAAAACAAAAAATATTGAAAAGGTATATAAAAATAAGGATGGAACTCCAACAATATATGTAAAAGAAGCGGTAGAAGCTTTGAATGAATTAGGATATAAAGGAGATAGTTTGATTGATATGCTTTATGACAATACTTTAACGATTGAGGAAATACTAACTCCAATAGATATGTTAATTGATGAAACAGTAAAGCCATTTAAGGGAATTCCCTATCAATTTTTAATGTTAGTGAGGTAATTATGGAAAATTTATTCAATTTAAAAGATAAGGTTGCGATTGTAACTGGCGCAAATACAGGATTAGGTCAAGGGATTTGCGTTGCTTATGCTCAAATGGGCGCAAAAGTATTAGGCGTAGCAAGAAGAAGCTGCGAGGAAACTGCAAGTATAATTAAGGAATTTAATGGAACATTCTGTGAATATATTGCAGATTTATCTGACGTTTCATGCGTTAATGGAATTGTTAAGGCTGCTATGGATAAATTTGGTACAATAGATATTCTTGTAAATAACGCTGGAATTATTAAAAGAGCAGATGCTTTAGATGTAACTGTAGAGGATTGGGATAGCGTTATTAATGTTAATCAACGAACTGTCTTTTTCTTATCTCAAGAATTTGCTAAAGAAATAGTTTCTCAAAATAAAAAGGGAAAAATAATTAATATCTGTTCTATGCTATCTTATCAAGGTGGAATTCGTGTCCCAGCATATTGTGCTTCAAAAAGCGCTATTATAGGTCTAACACGTGCTTTGTGTAATGAATGGGCAGCCAAAGGAATCAATGTTAACGGAATAGCCCCAGGCTATATGGAAACAAATAATACTAAGCAAATCCGGGATGATCAAAATCGTAATGATGCAATTTTAGAACGTATTCCACAGGGAAGATGGGGAACACCAAGAGATATAGCTGGTGCTGCTGTTTTTCTTGCATCTGAGGCATCTGACTATATTAATGGATTTACTATCGCAGTTGATGGAGGATGGCTTGCAAGATAGTTATTAAAGGGCAAGGCCCTTTTTTAATTTAAAAGTATTACTAAACGTAAATAATAGATTTTTGTGATAAGTATATTTATTGTTTAATAAAATAAAAAATGCTATTATTAGTATTATTAGGGAGGAATAAAATGACTAGCATTGAAAAGAAAAAAATAGTTCATTATTGTTTATATATTTTGTCAATTCTTGCTTCATTTTATGCAATTGAATTGATAAGACTATCAGCTCCTTTATTCGATAAGATTTATTTTGGCTATATTACACCTATGATTCTTGATGCGATAAGGGTATTATTATATATTGCTCTAATTACAGCTGCTATGAAATATGCGAAAAAGCATTTTGATAGTTTAAGCTGTATCCCGGCTACAGGTTATCCATTTAAACGTGTTTTGTTACTATATGGTATAACCCTATTTGTTGTATTTATTGTTTCTGCTTCATTAAACTTTAGACTTAAAATTGTAGTCGATTTAGGTGAAAATATTGGCGCTATATATCTTTATAACAACCTTGCAAATGTAATTGCATCATTGGTTCGAATGGGAGTCGTTGTTCTTGTAATTAGGTATGCGACAGAGGTCTTTGAATTGATTGTTAGAAGACCATGGGCAAAGTATATTCCGTTTGGAGGATTAGTAGCGTTAATCTCAATAGGCTTTTTTGAACTTTTTACAACCGCTGATATTAGTGCGATTCATATAGTATTTTTGTTTATGTATCTTTTATATGGTGAAATATACTTATTATCATATAAGTATTTTCCAACGACTCTTGCAATATCAATAATTATTCACTTACTATAGCTTGGAGGAAAAAATAATGTCAATTTTTAATTGGATAAAAAAAAGATGGATATATTTATATGTTATAGGATCCTTAATATTGATTGAGTTAATTGGAGTTGCAGTTACATCACATTGCTTTTACATAAGAAGACCATGGATTTTTATATTTGTTTTAGGAATTGTCTTTATAATATTGTTCTACTTAAAAACCTATATGGCTAAATTTGTAGTAGGTGCAAGCATCATATGTGCTTTTGGCATCGTAGATTTAATATTTATCATAATATTTGAAATGACTGGCCAATATTTTGATTTTTCAATGTTTGAGTTAAGAAATGATGCCTTTGGTATTTTAGAATCATTTCCAATTAATTTTGTTTATTTCTTTTGTTTTGGAATATTACTTAGTATCTACCTTGTATTTGGCTATAGAGTTGTAAAAAGAAACCCACAAGAGCTTTTGCCGATAAAAAGAAGGTATATTTACTTACCTCTTTCCTTATTATTTGTGATAGGTATGCTTGTGTTTTCTATTTCAAATTCAATCACATATAGTGATTTTTACGAGGAATTAAAATATTCAAAAAATGAAAATTCATATGCAGATTATGGAATTATTGGAAATTTTGCATCACAAATTGCATCAGGTACCACAGAAAAAAATGATAAGGAAATGAACGAAGCAGAATTAACTAATTTTTTATATCGTGAAAACCAAATTAAAAAATCTAATTTTCCTGAAAATAAGAATAAAAACTATAATGTAGTTACTATTCTTGCTGAATCATTAGAATGGATGAGTTTTATGAGTGACAAAATTAGATATCCAAATGGTTTAAAGCTAGTTGATCCTTTGAACAAGAATAGAGATGATTCTATTCTTTTGAGAGAACTATTTCCTAATTTATATCGTTTTTATGATGATTCTATTGTTTTTAATAATTTTCATTCAAAAGAAAAAACTGATATATCAGAAAATTATTCATATTTAGGCGTATATCCAACTAATGCGATAACAAATTATGATTTCTATACCAATACTTTATCTTCAAGTATGGCTAACACACTTAAGGCTATTGATCCGAACATTAAAACGCAAATTTTCCATAATGGCGCAGCAGGATTTTACAACCGAGATGTTTATGAGCTTCAGGCCGGCTTCGATTATTTTATGGCAGGTGAAGAAATGGCTCTTAAAGCTGGATTCTCTGATTGGATGGGAAATGGAGAACGTAATCTAGACCACGAAATGATTGAGGTATGCGCTGATGAAATGTTCCCAATTGATTCGAGATTTTATACTTATATCATTTCAATTACTCAGCATGGACAATATACCTATCGTAAAAGCTTAGAAGAAGAGGGCTATTATGAAAAGCTATCATTATATGGTATAAACGTTAATCCGGAAAGCCCTGCTACAGATCAAGCCAATTCATTTATTAATTATGTAGCTAGTGCCTTAGAATTTGACCATATGGTAGGTACTTTATATGATGAACTTGAGGAAAGAGGATTACTTGAAAATACAGTAATTACTATTTTTGGAGATCATAATTGCTATTATTCAGGCTTATCAAATTATGTAAAGGATATTCCTAGCAATTTCAATCAACAAAAGAATGATGATAGAAATTATGTTGACCTTTATCGAGTTCCATGTATGATGAGGGTTCCTTCAATCCAACATCAGGTTAACGATAAATTTACATGTACAGCGGATATTGTACCTACAATATACGATGTATTAGGCTTAAGCATTTATGGGAATGTATTTTATGGTAATTCAATCTTTTCAAGTGAATCATCCGTTTTATATTCGCGTGCATATAATTTCTTTTGCATAGATAATGCTATTTATTCAAGCTTGAATAAATTTAAGTATATTTACAAAATGAATGGAAAAGAACTAGATATGTACGATATAACCGATAGAACAAGTCGGTTGGTTGAAAAAATAAAATATACAGATCAAATTTTTTATAATGACTATTATGCAAAGCCGATTTCTATGAGTCAATATAAGCTCTCATCGTTAAATACTTATGGAGATTTATATGCTTATAAAATGAAAACGTTAAATAGTTAGACTGGAGTATATATGAGTGTTAAAAATAAAATAACGATTAAAAAGGATGATATAAAGAAGTTCTTGCAGATTAACCTAGGATTAATAATTTGTGCCATTGGAGTTTCTTGCTTTTTATGGCCAACAAGCTTTGTAACAGGAGGAGCATCAGGACTTGCAATTTTGTTAGAAAGGATTTTCCCTAAGGTATCTAACGCAATATTTCTTTATATAATTAACATTTTCTTGCTTATAGTATCTCTTCCAATTCTTGGAAAGGAATATTTCATTAAAACTTTATATGCAACACTGATGTTACCAACGTTAGTAATGCTAGGAGAATTAATAGTCGAACATACGAATTTATTTGATACTTTTAAAAATTTAGATAGCTGGATTATAGTTTCCTTCGGTGCAGTTGCGATGGGTATTGGTTCAGGCTTATCTCTTGCTGCTAATGGATCAACTGGTGGCTTAGATGTCTTACAATCAATTGGTTTTAAGGTGTTCCACATACCTTATTCTGTATCTAATTATGTTATTAATGGATTAATCATTGTTGGAGGTATGATTAATTCTGGATTGGGAAGTGGTGGACTTCAAACAGGACTAGAGGCCATAGTGTTCTTATTTATAACAGGAATTGTTGTTGATATGACAACCTTTGCTGGGTTCAATAAACGAGCTGTATTTATTAAAACTGATCATATTGATGAAGTAAGAGAAATGATTATGTATAAAATTAATCGTGGCTGTACTTTAATAAAGGCACAGGGAGGCTATACGCTTTATGATGGAGAAATGCTTGTTTGTGTTTGTATGTCTCGCGAGTATTTAATGCTTCGAAAATATATAGATGAAATAGATCCTAATTCCTTTGTCTTTGTAACAAGGGCAACAGAGGTAAGAGGAAGTGGATTTAGTATAAATACAGAAATTAGAAAAGCTAACATCCAAAAGCTTAAGGAGAAGGAATAAGATGTTTTTATCAGCAACAATAGAGATAATAGCAGGTATTGTAATGGCCTTTTTAATCTTTTTTTTCGTTTTTACTCTTAGAAAAGCCAAAAAAACAAGATTAAAAAAAATTGCTAATGGAAAGTATATTACAACATATTTTTCAGCGCATGAAGATTTAAAAAAAGAGGAATACAATCCATATAAGAATAAACCTATTAATCGTCAAGTATCAGCTATATTTATGGCTAAGACCTTTTGCTTAATTCTCGACGGCACCAAAACAAAGAGAATTAATTATGATGACATATATTGGGTATATGGTATTACTCCTAAAAAGGAATCAAATAAGAATGTAGAAGAGGCTCTTGCCATTAATTCGATTAAAGGTAAATATTATGTATATCTTCAGTCGCAGGAGCCATATGTGAAATTATTTTATACAATGAATATTCCAGCTGGCTATGGACCAAAAACAAAACAGAAGGCTATGGAATATAAAAAGGAGTTAAAGGAGAGACGTCATGAAAAAGGAAGTTGTCCAAAAATACAATTTAAAAATTAATGATATAGATGTAAATAATCCGTTAACTATTGGAAATGGTGACTTTGCAATGACATTTGATGCGACTACGAGTCAGTCGTTTCATACTATCTATCAGGATATTCCATTAACATCAATGTCTAATAAAAATTGGTTTTATAAAAAAGATATTAAAGATGTTAAACTATCATATATAGATGGTAAAGGATATATGCTTTTTAATATTAATAATGAAGAAGCCTTTTCATTGAGAAGGCAATATCCTTTTAAATATAATTTTATGCATGTAATATTAAAGGATAATGATAGTCCAATTTTACTAAAAAATGTTTCTAATATCGACCAAAGCTTGGATTTATACGAAGGAATACTAGAGTCAACATTTAATTATAATAATGATAAAATCTCTACTAAGGCTTTAATCTATCAGGATCATGATGAACTTAATTATAAATTAGATGGAAATTTAAATTTAGAAATTGAATTTTTATATCCATCCTATGTTAAAAAAGGCTATCGAGATGATTTAATACCTGATGTTAAATTGTTAAATGATTGTATTATTATAAAATATGATGATACGAATTCGTTAAAATTAAATATCCAAGCAAATAAACCCTATAAACTTATTGGTAATAGGCTATGTTTTGAAAGAGGAAGTGTTGAATTAAGCTTATCCTTAGATTATATAAAGGAAGGAAAAATGCTCAATAGCTTTTGGGAAAAGGATACAGAACTCATAATTGATGATGATGAATTAGTTAGAAGAATGATTTTATCAAAATATTTATGTCATGTAAATGCATCAGGAATCTATCCTCCTTCTGAGTCAGGTTTAACTTATAATAATTGGAATTCCAAGTTTCATTTAGAAATGCATCTTATTCATTCATTATGGATGCTTGAGTCAGGACATATAGAGGATTTGCTTAAGAGTCTTGATTATTACCTAGATGCTTTGCCAAAAGCTATTTCTCGGGCTAAATTAAACGGATATAAAGGTGCTAGATTTCCTAAAATGACAGCTCCTGATGGCTTAGATTCACCATCTAATATTGGCCCACTATTAATATGGCAAGCACCACATATTGTTTATTTTTTACAAAAAATATTTGAGATAAATAATGATATTGAATTACTGAAAAAGTATGAGCCAGTTATTTCAAATACGATTGATTTTATGATTTCTTTATTTACTTTTAAGGATTCTAAATATCAACTTTTGGATCCTGAGCTTGAGGCTTGTGAATCGATTCCAGTTGATAGATGTATAAATCCTACATTCGAACTAGAATATTTTAGATATGTATTATCTAGACAAGAAACAATTGATATAAAATTATATGGTCATCCTAGATATAATTATAAGGATTATACTTTGAATATTATTATGCCTAAGGAGGAAAATGGTGTATATTTAAAAACATACGGCATGAGCTTTAGGGATTTATATAAGGACCATCCAACTGAGGTATTTCCTTATTCATTTTTTGTAAGTGATAGATTATCAAAGGATAAAATGTTTAATACAATAAAAAGAGTAATTAATGAAATGGATTTATCTAGCTATTGGGGTTGGGATTTTCCATTTATGGGTCTTTGCTTGTTAAATTGTGGTTATGTTAAGGAGTCAATTGATATTACATTAATGGATAAATATAATAATAGATATTTATATAATGGGCATAACTCTACAGAACGTGAGGATCTAAAAATATATTTACCAGCAAATGGAGCCTATTTATTGTATTATCACAGACTCGCTTTGGTTTTAAAGCGTGGTTTACAAGAATAAAATGTTTGTTTATAATATTGAATGATGGTTGAGGTGATTAGTATGTCTTCAAAAAAATTATATACACTTGTTATAATATGTGGAGTTATTCTTGTGCTAGGCTCATTGTTTATTATGCTTGCGACTAGAACGCTTAAGAAATATGATACAGTTCAAGCCTCGGCATTAGTATTTGTTGTATTAGGAGCTGTTTTTTTTATAGGTGGAATGGGGTTAGCACTTTATACTGCTTATAGTGTTTTGAAGGATAAAAGAATTATATGAAAATAGATTTGATAAATGATATACTAGTTGTAAAAATGCATAAAACTACTAAAAAAGCTTTATTGATTGGGGCTAGTATTTTGGTATTACTTGTAGTTTTATTTGTTATTTTAGGTGATAAATTAGGAATTATATCTGATTATCTATTTATTATTTTAGGTGGATATATTGTTTTATATTTTGCTTTATATATGGTATGGCTTATTGCAACGTCTAGGCAAAAATATAAAACAGTTACCTTTGATTTTAATAGATTTTATTTAGAAGGTCCATATGGTCAGTTAGAGATAAAGTATGCAGGATTAGCTTATATAGAAATTGATGAGGAATATTCACCAGATATGTACATTAATTTTGTTTATAACGAAGAAAAAGAATATAAATTTATGATTCATAAAAATAGCTGGCCAGCATTAGCTAGGTTTTTTGATGAGCATAGATTAAATTATCAATTTAAAAGCACTGCAAATGATTAGAGTTTAAACTATATACTATTGCTTATTTTTTTAAAAATAGGTAGAATAAAATCATAGAATGGTGGCGATAATATGAGAAAAATGCTAATATTAATAATCTTTGCATTTCTTTTGTCGTCATGTAGTTTTTTATCCAATACTAAAATTGATATTACATATGGTCTTGAATTTGATAATTTAAAAAATAATGGACCATATACTAAAAATGCAATGCCATCCACTGGTAATGTAAGGGCTTTGGTAGTACCAATAAACTTTTATTCTAAAAATAAAACAGATGAGAATTGGCAACAAATAAATTTGGCCTTTAATGGTGATAAGGAAGATACAGCCATTTATAGTGTAAAATCGTATTATGAGGAGTCATCATATCACAAGCTTCATCTATCATTTGATGTTGCAAATTGGTACTTACCACATCAGGGTGGAACATATTATGAAAAGTATAGTGATAGTGCGATTGATGGCTTAAGCTTATTGATAGAAGAACTATTATCAGATTTAAATGATGATTATGATTATAAGAATTATGATTCGGATAATGATGGTTATATAGATGCTTTATGGCTTGTGTATAATAAACCATCATCTGCTTCAAGTGATTTTTGGTGGGCTTATACAGGAATGACTAGTATCAGTAAAAAATGGGATGATAAAAAGGTAAAATATTTTAGCTTTGCTCCATTAGATTCGCTAAAAAATGAGCTTGATGCGACAACATTTATTCATGAAACTGGGCATTTATTTGGTTTAGATGATTATTATTCTTATTCTGAATATCAAAATGGTGGATTATATGGCTTTGATATGATGGATAAGAATAAAGGAGATCATGCGTCTATATCAAAAATATTGCTTGGCTGGACTAAGCCTAGGGTTGTAACTGAAAGTGGTGAATACACATTAAATCCGTTTGTAAATTCAGGAGATGTTTTGCTAGTCGCAAATCATGAAATAACATCTATTTATGATGAATATTTCTTAATTGATTATTATACTCCGGATGGAGTAAATGATGATCAAAAAATGTATCGAATTGGTCAAACTCCAGCCTCTGGAATAAGAGTATACCATGTTAATGCTCAAATCGCATATGATGAAAAGGGAAATGTGACCTTAGGTGAAAGTGATTGCTATCAAACAGGGTTTAAATACAATAATTCGAATGAAAGGTATAAATTTGTCTCATTGTTAAAAGCTAATAGCACTTTAGAGGTTGATGTTTTAAACGGAAGTCTTTCAGGCTTATATTTATATACACCAACATCGTTACAGTTTGGTAGGACAATTTATCAAAATTATCAGTATTACGATGGAACTGGAATAAATTTTAGCTTTAATGTTTTAGATATTAGTCAGCAAGCTAAGATTTCATTGGAGGTAAAGGAATGATTTTAACATACGATGAAGGACTTGAAAGGTCAGATAATAAGGAATGGTTTAAGTCTTTTTTTAAAAGAGAGGATTTAGCTAGTGATTCTAAGGTTAAATTAATCAATGATTTAGCTAATGAGGTTGGTATTAATTTCTTAAATGAGTATCTTGAGGATGATGAGGACATTGTCTTACAAGATATATATGCCGATGATTTAATTGATTTTTTACAAGCGGTAAAACGAGGTGATATGGATGGAGGAAATTCTTAAAAAGATATCAAAATATAATAATTTTAAGGATATTACGACATATACCGAGCAAATTATAGAGGATTATCGAAAAAATAATAAAAAACCAAAACTATCTCAAGCCTTTGAGGCTATGAATTTATATAATATGTATATTGATGCGATGGATGGAAAAAACTGCGAGGAATATTTATATCCATTTAAGCTTCGCAAGGTGATTGAAATTGCAAATGCCTTCACGAATGACCCTTGCTTCGTTATTAATAAGGGATCATATGTGTTTCGAGGAGAGATTAGTATTGATGAATTAGATTCGGTTTTAAATGTGCTTATAAAATATGCGAATGTTAATTTAATTCTTAAGATAATTAAAGCTTTTTTACCACTTGCATCTAGTTTACCTATTTTGGAATCCATTTATGTTGCACTTGGTATAATGAAGTATAAAAAAATGGATTTGCCTATTAAGGTTGGACAGTATTATACTATGGATTATATTAGTAAGTGTAGTGAAATGCCATTTTATCAATCTGCTAGGCAAGCTCTTAAAAAGATTATTTCTTTGTCACAATTACCACGAAAGGCCGCATCAATGTATTTTACATTACCTGAACTATATAATGCATTGTGTGAGGCTGGTATTTTTGACTTTGGCATTATTGCGACCCAGTGCTTTAAAATTATTGAAATTTCGGCACATGAGATATTAAATAAAATCTTCACTGGTATGCAAAATGAGGATGTATATGAGTTGTTACCAGATAATTTAAAGGAAGCATATACTAAAGATAGATTTAATTTAGGTTATTTAGAAATAGGTAAAATTTATCATTTGCTAAATGATTCAAAAAATGATAAAAATGATTTATATAATAAAATTATAAGCTTTTTTAAGGATGAAGAAATCTTAGATTTATATTTGTCATACTTCACACCAGCATATATTTCAAAATATCGTAATGCCCCTGCTCATGGTGAATATGTTACGCAAGAGGTAGCTGATGAAGCAGTGAAGTTGTTAGATTCCTTCATTAATACGGCGTTATATCGTATTAATCAAAGCTAATGCTTTAAAGAAATCGAGGTATATTTATGATTGATTACGTTAATGAGATAAAAAGACTAAAGAAAGAAAAAAATGCTATTATTTTAGCACATTATTATCAAATTCCTGAAATTCAGGATATTGCTGACTATTTAGGAGATTCTTTAGCACTTTCAAAAATTGCAATGACAACAGATGCGGATATAATAGTATTTTGTGGTGTCCATTTTATGGCTGAAACTGCCAAAATATTAAATCCAAATAAAAAGGTATTACTACCAGTTATGAAGGCAGGCTGTAAAATGGCTGATATGATTAACAAGGATTCCTTGAAAAAGTATAAGGATGAGCATCCAAATACAAAGATAATCACATATGTTAATTCAACTGCTGAGGTAAAAGCCTTAAGTGATTGTATTTGTACATCTACTAATGGTGTAAAGATTATTAAGCATTATGTAGATAATGGATATGATATTTTATATTGTCCTGATCAAAATTTAGGTAAATATGCGATGAAGCTTTTAGGACATGAATTTGAGGTATGGGATGGCTGTTGTCCAATTCATCATTTCTTGCCCAAGGAAAAAATTGCTGCTCTTAAGAATAAGTATCCTAATTCTAAGGTAATTGCACACCCAGAATGTAAGCTTGATGTATTGGAACTAGCAGATTATATTGGTTCAACTAAGCAATTAATTGAATTTGTAAAAACGGATTATGCAGATACATATATTGTACTTACCGAAAAGGGTGTAATTCATCAAATGGAAAAGGAAAATCCAAATAAGAAGTTTATACTTGGAAGTAATTCACTATCTTGTGTAAACATGAAAATGACTAAGCTTGAGGATGTATATAATTGCTTAGAAAATGAAACTAATGAGATTATTCTTGATGAAGAGGTTAGAAAAAAGGCGCTTGTTGCTTTGAATAAAATGATGGAGTTGTCATAACTCTATTATTTTATTTTAAATGCTTTGAAATTCAAAATAGATGTTATAAAAAGATAAAAAGTAAGGAGAAAATATGAAGATAGCAGTAGTAACAGATTCTGGTTCTGGAATCGAAAAAAGTGAAATAGATAATTTATTTATTATCGGAATGCCGTTTATGATTGATGGGAAGGAGTATTTTGAAGGTGTAAATATTTCCAAAAGAGAGTTTTTTGACATTATTGAAGCTAATAAGAGTGTTACACTTTCTACAAGCCAACCTTCACTATATAATGTTACAAAACTATGGGATAAAATATTAGAGGAATTCGATGCAATAATTCACATTACCCTATCCTCTGCTTTAAGTGCATCATATACACAAGCATACAATATGTCAATGGCAGAATATAAAGGAAAGGTATTTGTTCCTAATCCTAAAACTGTATCTGTTACTCAGGTTGGATCAGTTGAAATGGCACTTGACATGATTAAAGAAGGCTTTTTACCTGAAGAGATTTGCGAGCATGTAGAAAAATGTGGCGCAGATTCAAGTATTTATATTATGGTTGACACATTAGATTTTTTAAAAAAGGGTGGTAGGGTAACTCCTAGTGCTGCTGCTTTAGGTAACCTATTAAGAATAAAGCCTGTTCTTCAAATTCAAGGAGGAAAGCTAGATAGCTATAAGAAGGTTATATCTTCAAATGTTGCTAAAAAGGTAATGATAAATGCTATTGAGGATGATTTAAATGGAAGATTTAAGGAATTAAGAGAATCTGGTCAGCTAAAACTCGCAATAGCTCATGCAGATGAATTAGATGGTGCGATGGAGATGAAAAAAATGCTTTTGAAAAGATTTCCTGATGTGCAGCTTGATCATATCGATTATCTTTCTAATCTTATTAGCTGTCATACTGGACCAAAAGCTTTAGGAATTGGCTGCTATAGAGTATATAAAAAGTAAAGAATTATAATAATACCATAGGTAATAATGGAAAAAATTGTTTAATTAATGTATAATTAATTAGAATGTGATTGGAGATTAGACTATGATTAAGAAATTCCTATATCAAATGAATGAAAACAATAAAAGAATAATTACAGGACTAGTTGAGGATGATAATATACTAGATTTTGATCCTAATTATCAATACGATATGGTACTTGAGGATACATATACTCTTTCTAGTGATGAAAGAAAGATATCTAACTTTGGTAAGCAATATTATGCTGTAGCATATGGTGATATCATGAGATATTTAAATGTCAATGATTATATGCTCAAGGTTAAGGTTGATATGACTGAAAATCCAGCATTTGCAAGTACAATGTCTAAGGATATGATGATGGCTATATTAGAAAATACTAATTATTTTAATTCTGAAATTGAAATAGAATATGTTGATTCTGGTCTATTTTTATGTCAAGATAAGGGATTTAAGGATTATTTTGATGGCTGGTTCAGAAACGTTGATGATGATGTATATGTAATGCTACTAAATATGAAAAAGCCTCTTTATGTTGGTAAGAAAAATAACCAATATGTTTTAGTTGATGACTTTAAGGATGCTTTTCGTGTTTCTAAAAAAGAATGTCGTAATTTAATAATTGCAAATGGCTATGTTGATACAACAATGAAGAAGAAGGATGTAGCATTTTCTCACTACAACTGCTTCGAATCAAATGGCACATACGGATTTGGTGGATTAAATTCTTTTAGCTTATCATATAATGAAGGAACTTTAAGTATTAAGCGTGATTTTACTCCAACATGTAGCTTTAAACTTATCAATGATGAAAAGCGTCAAGGAATATTAAGAGACGTATGCTATGCTATGAAAAAAGGTGTTTCAGGTACAAAAGCAGTATTAAAGGTTAATAGTAGATATGTTAAGGATTTAGGTAATGGCGATTATTTCTTAACAGATAATGCAACCGATGCTTCAATGATAGATACAAGAGATATTGAAATACTTAAAATGGCATTAAAAATGTTCTTAGGGCTTCCTCAATATGAAACACTAAATGGAATAAATTATTATTTATATTATAACGATGGAGTATTTAAGATTAGTGATGAAAAGCTTGATGGACAATCATCAATTTGTTCATCATCAAATTATTTTAAGTATAAAGAAGCTTTATTAGATGAGGATAAATTTTATATTGCTAAATGCGATAATAAGTATTTAGAATATGAGGCTTTAGATGATATGTCTTTTAAAGCGACTTTTTCTGATAATTGCTTAAATGTAACTCCATTAAGCAATTTAATGATTAAAGCATTAGGTAGTTTGCTTAATAAGAAATTTGCAACGTTAGAGTATAAACCTATACCTTCCTACAATGAGATTCATAATATTGAGTTTTGTGATAAAGGTTTGAGCCCAATTGATGCTTATTTAAGTTTCGTTGATGAATCTAGCAAGAGTAATATTAGATTAAATCCTTATTTGGATATAAAGACGATAAAAACAGAATCTGACAAGGGAGCACTAGAATATTTAACTAGATTTTATTTAAAGGCCGCACTTGATACGAAGGCTTTATTTGAGATGGTTTTAAAGAAGGAAAATATTAAAAATGTCCTTCTTGTTGCGCCTACAAATGGAGCAGATTTAGTTGGTATCTCTTCATGCTTAGATACCATAGATAAGGAGCTAAATGTAGATGTTTTAGAAAGTGTTAAGTGGGGATATCATCCTAAAACATATTTATCAAAAAAATTAAATATAAATGCGGCTTATAGATTGCCAATTCAAGCCTTGAATTTAGAACAATTAAAGAAATACGATATGATTTATATAAGTAGAAGCTTTAAGGATGATGGAAATCTTATTACGATTTTAACCGCTTTAAAGGGCTTAGATAAAAAGACTTTAGTCGCATTGACAGGACTTAACGATATGTATAGTAAAGATGAATATACTCGCTTAAAATTAACAAAAAAATCTATTAAAACTCCACAAATTGATGCTAACACATATAATTCAATCTTAGATAATGATACTGCACATATTTCATTATTACGTGTTGGAAATCAAAAGGCTATAGACTTATTAAAAAAATAATATATGAAGTATAATTATAAAATAAATGAAGCTAATTATCAAAAAACAGTATTAGATTTTGTTACACATTACCATCTTGGTAACGAAAAAATTAAAAGAATAAAGGATTTTGTTTATATAAATGATAAAAAGTCTTCAATAAGTGATTCTTTATATTTAGGAGATATTCTTACTATAGATGATAATGAAGTATTAGATATTCCGTGCCTAGATAAAAGAATTGATATACTATACGAGGATGATAATGTTTTATTAGTTAATAAGCCTATTGGTATAGCTATTCATAGCGATGGTAATGAAAATGTAAATAATACTTTAGCCAATATGGTTGCTAGCTACTTTAAAAGAAGAAATCTTGATATGCCTGTTAGGTATATTCATCGTCTCGATTATGATACCTCGGGGATTGTGATATTTGCTAAGGATATATTAACGATGTCATATCTATCATATTTGCTAGAGAATCATAAAATTAGAAGAGACTATTTAGCTTTTGTCGAAGGTGTATGTGATGATGAGTTTAGAATAGAAAAGCCTATTGGGAGAAATAGACATGTAAATGGTAAATATATTGTTTCAAAAAGTGGAAAAATGGCAATAACTAACGGTAAGACCTTAGAAAAATATAAGGGTAGATGCCTAGTAAGACTATCCCTTGAAACTGGTAGAACTCATCAGATTAGAGTCCATATGGCATCAATTGGCCATCCTCTTCTTGGAGATAAGCTTTATGGTGGATCATTAAAACTAATTCAACGGCAAGCACTTCACTCATATTATGTTGAGTTTGATAATCCAATTACAAAAAAGAAAATTCAAATATCATGCAAGCTGCCGGCGGATATGGATAAATTAAAAAAATAATCTCATTTTCGTGAGATTATTCTTTTTTTTCATCTGTTTTAGTTTCATTAGTTTCTGGAATTAATTTATTTAATAAGTTTGTGATTTGTTTATTAAATATAAAACATAAAATAGAAATAACTGCGACAACACAACCTATTATAAATCCTGTACCTATATTTCCATCGATTATAGAAGAACCGAAATATACAGATACAAATGTCATAGGAAGTCGTGCTATGGTGTTTATCCAGATAAAGTCTCTTATTTTAACCTCTGTAAATGGAACAATAAAAGCGATTGGATCTTTAGGTAAAACAGGGATTAAAAGATATGAAAACATTAATACACAACAACGTTTTCTATCCTTTAGGATTGTAAATTTAGTTGTTGAACTTGGATCAATAAAATAGCCTATAAATGATTTACCAAATATTTTTACAAGCCATATGATTGCAAGAGCGCCAAGCGTTTGACCGACAATTGTAATAATTACTGCAATAAATGAATTATATAGCATTCCTGTAAGAATAACTACAGGACCTGCTGGAATTACACATAAAATAGCTTGTATAACCTGAATAAAAATAAGTGCAATCCAACTCCATTTTCCAAGCCTAGATATATATTCAACAACTGTATTTCTAAATGCTTCATCCTTTTGAATTCTAACAAAAATCGGAAGTAGATAAATTGTAAAACCTACTGCCATTGCAAGTAAAAGTATAATCACAATTATTTGAATGATAAGACGAACTCTTTTTTGTTTTTTTTGCTTTTCAATATCGTTATTCATCTTACCACCTCCATACTAACTTGTAGTTTAATTCTAACACTCCAAGTATATAATGTCAACAAAAGTACGTTGCTTGACATATACCCTACTGGGGTATATAATAAATTCGAGGGTGTGATATTATGCAAAAAAAGATTATTGTAAATGGAATGACTTGTCAAATGTGTGCTAAGAATATAAATGATAAACTTCTAGCAATTGATGGTATATCAAATGTCTTTCTTAATTTAGATTTATCAGAGATAATTATAGATGTTGAACATGCTGTTTCAAATGATGATATTATTTGTGCAATTGAGAGTGATGATAAATACCATGTTACTAGTATTGAGGATGGTAGTTTTAAAATAGTCCCAAGACAAAACGATAAAAAGAATAAGCTTGTTAACCGAATGAAAAGATTAATTGGTCAAATGAATGGGATTACTAAAATGATTGAGGATGATCGTTATTGTGATGATATTTTAATCCAGCTTTCCGCTGTTGACAAATCAATTAAATCTTTGGCAAATACGATATTAGATGAGCATATTCATACATGCCTCTTAGAAAGTATTAAGCAAGAAAAATATGAGGTGTTAGATGAAATAACTCAGCTTTTTAGGAGGTTTCAATAATGAAAAAGAAATACAATATAACCGGTATGACCTGTGCTTCCTGTCAAGCTCATGTTACTAAAGCTGTTAATTCGGTTAATGGTACAAAAAATGTAAATGTAAATTTGTTAAAAAATACTCTTGAGGTTGAAATTGAAGATTCAAAGGTAGAGGATGATATAGTAAAGGCAGTAAAAAATGCTGGATATGGGATTGATGCTGAAAAGAAAAATGAAGTACCTGGGATGAAGGATAATTCTTTAGCTAAACTCATTTTTGCGATTATTGATTTATTATTGATAATGTATTTATCAATGGGACATATGATGTGGGATTGGCCTATTTTTAAGGTGTTTAATATGCACCATAATCCAATGGGATTTTCACTTATTCAATTTATTTTAGTTCTACCGATTATATTTATATATCGTAAATATTTTATTAATGGATTTAAAATGCTTAAAAACAAAGCTCCAAATATGGATACATTAATAGCAATAGGAGCGATGCTTGCGATAATATATGGAGTTTATTCCTTGTTTATGATAAGTCTTGGACATACTGAGTATCATATGTATTTGTATTTTGAGGCTGCGGGAATGATTTTGACTCTTGTAAGCCTTGGTAAATATTTAGAAGGTATATCTAAAAGGAAGACAACCGCCGCACTTGAAAAATTAATGGATATGGCTCCAAAGGAAGCGTTGGTTTTAAGAGATGAGAAAGAGGCTTTAATTAATGCGGATGAAGTAGTTGTTTCAGATGTGGTGATTGTTAAGGCTGGTATGCAGGTACCAGTTGATGGTATTGTAATCGCAGGAAAGGGGTCAGTAGATGAGTCTAATATAACAGGTGAATCAATGCCTGCTTATAAGGATGAAGGAAAGAAGGTATATTCATCCACTCTTTTAACCTCTGGGTATTTGCAGATTAAAGCTACTCAGGTTGGGGAGAATACTTCAATTGCAAATATTATTAAATTAGTGGATGAAGCTTCAAATTCAAAGGCTCCTATTTCCAAATTAGCTGATAGAATATCAGGTGTGTTTGTGCCTATAATTTTAATTATTGGTCTAATAACATTTATAGTAAATATGATTGTTAGTAAAAATTTTGAGCTTGCACTTAATTTTGGCATAACAGTTATAGTAATCGCTTGTCCATGTGCACTAGGCTTAGCAACTCCAGTAGCAATAATGGTTGGAACAGGAAAAGGTGCTGTAAATGGTCTTTTAATAAAAAATGCTGAGATACTTGAAAATGCTCATAATATAAAAACAGTAGTGTTTGATAAAACCGGTACAATTACATATGGTAATCCTAGCGTTGTTTTGTTTGAAAAATATGAAGATGAGGATATATTATCGATTGTCTATTCACTTGAAAAAATGTCGGAGCATCCACTAGCAAAAGCAATCATTGATTATGGTAATAGTAATGGAGCTATGCAATTTGAGGTTTTAAGATACGAAGCAACAATAGGTATGGGTATAGAGGGTACGATAAGTAATGATAAATACTATATTGGTAATCTAAAAATGCTTGAGTATTTAAACATACATGATAATAATGTACAAAATAAAATGGATGAACTAGCTTTAAAAGGTCAAACTCCTTTAGTTATAGTTAAGAATAATAATATTGCTGGTATTATATCATTAAAGGATGAAATAAAACCAACCTCTAAGGAAGCAATTAAGGAACTTAATCGACATCATATAAGGACTATTATGTTAACTGGAGATAATAAAAAAACTGCAAACGCAATCGCAGCTGAATTAGGTGGCATCGAAGCTATTTCTGAGGTTTTACCAACGGAGAAGCAAGACGTTATTAAATCATTTAAATCGGATAATAAGCATTTAGTTGCGATGGTAGGAGATGGCGTAAATGATGCGCTAGCCCTTACAAGTGCTGATATAGGAATTGCGATTGGTGCAGGATCAGATGTTGCAATTGATTCGGCAGATATTGTACTTATTAGAAATGATTTACTTGATGTTTTAAATGTAATAGACTTAAGTAAAAGAGTTTTAACTACAATAAAGCTAGGACTTTTCTGGGCATTTTTTTACAACATTATATGTGTTGTATTAGCAACAGGATTTTTATATTATTTAACCGATAATACATTCAAAATGACCCCAATGATAGGCTCGGTGGCTATGAGCTTATCAAGTGTATGTGTGGTGTTAAACGCACTTACAATTAATTTTTTTAAACCACATAAAAATAGTTTAGTTCAAACAAATACAAAAAATACAAAGGAGAAAACAATTATGAATCAAAAGACATTTAATGTAGAAGGAATGATGTGTAATCATTGTAAGGCACATGTTGAAGAAGCGTGTATGAAGCTTGAAGGAGTTAGTAATGCAGAAGCCTCATTAGAAAACAAGTGTGTAAAGATAACCTGCGATGATAGCGTTACAGATGAAAGTGTTGTAAATGCTATTACAGCTGCTGGATATAAAGTAAGGTAATATGTAAAAATGCTATGTTTGGTCAAATATAGCATTTTTATTTTTAATATTCTTGTAAAAAAAAATAAAATAATGTATACTCATTTAAGACAATAAATATATTTCAAATAAATTTTCAAGGAGCAATATATATGGCAAGATTAAAGCATGCACTTCCAGACTTAAAGGAAGCTCGTAATAGAAGAAAAGAAGAAACATTAAGAGTAAATTTTGGGATTCAGGATGAATTTAAAGAAATAGGTAAGGGTAAAACATATAATGTTGTAACATATGGATGTCAAGGAAATGAAGCAGATTCTGAGATTATTTCTGGTATCCTGGAGCAAATTGGCTACACCCATTCAGATGATACATATAAGGCAGATGTTGTAATTTTAAATACATGTGCAATTAGAGAAAATGCTGAAAATAGAATCTGGGGTGTGCTTGGATTGCTAAAGGGTGTTAAAAAAGAGAAAAAGGATATGATTATTGGAATTTGTGGATGTATGCCACAAGAAGAAAATGCTACTTCTAAGCTTATGGAAACATATCCATTTGTTGATATAATTTTTGGTACCCATAATATCGGAAATATTCCCAAGCTTTTAGGTGAATGCTATAACAAAAATAAAAAGGTAGTTGAGGTTATCTCTACTCAGGGAAGTATTTTAGAGGGTACTCCTAAAATTAGACTATCTAAGCATAAAGCATGGGTTAATATTATGTATGGTTGTGACGAATTTTGTACATATTGTATTGTTCCATATACAAGAGGTAAGGAAAGATCTCGTGCAAAAGAGGATATCATTGCCGAGGTTTTGGAGCTTGTAAAAGAGGGATATCAAGAAATTACGTTATTAGGTCAAAACGTTAATGCCTATGGTAAGGATCGAAATGATGGATATACATTTGGCGATTTATTATATGATTTAGATAAAACCGGAATCAAAAGAATTCGTTATACAACATCTCATCCCCGTGACTTAGATGATAAAACAATTCAAGCAATGGCTGAGTGTAAGAGTGTAATGCCTCAGCTTCATCTACCTGTTCAATCAGGGGACGATGAAGTATTAAAAAGAATGAATCGTAAATATACTCATGATGAGTATATGACTTTAGTAAATAAATTAAAGACTGCTATTCCAGATATTGCACTAACAACAGATATCATTGTAGCCTTCCCAGGAGAAACAGAGGAACAATTCTTAAATACATTAAAGCTGGTAGAGGAAGTAAAATATGATGGAGCATATACATTTATCTATTCTCCACGTGAAGGAACACCAGCCGCTAAATTTACTGACCAGATTCCAGAAGATATTGCGCATGATAGGTTAAATCGTCTTATTGAAAAGGTTAATTCATATTATCTAAAGGGTAACGAAAGATTTGTTGGCACAGTTCAAGAGGTACTTGTGGATGGATTCAGCAAGAATGGTGAAGGTATGATGTGTGGTTATACTAAGCATCAAAAGCTATGTCATTTTGCTGCAAATGACCCATCATTAATTGGTAAAATGGTTAATGTTAAAATTACAGAGGCTAAGACTTGGTTTGTAATTGGTGAGGCTTGTGAATAGTTTAGATAAACTGATTGCGGATATTAAGGATGATCCAAAAATAAAAAGATTAAAGGAATTAGAAGAGTATATCGATAAGGATAAAGATATCACAAGTCTTCTAAATAAGAAAAAGCATATTAGTAAGGAAATGGTTCTTGCAAGAAAATTAAATCTTCTTAATACATATGATGAATATAAAAAAGAATATGATCAAATTGATGATAAGATTGGAAACAGTGTATTTGTAGAAGAATATATGGACTTACTTAATGATGCTCATAATGATTTAGAGATAATGATAGATTATCTTGAAAAAAATATTAATAAGCATTTAAATTAATTAAATTTTTCAAATCCCCTTCATATAATAAAATTGGAGGGGATTATTTTGTCTAACGTAAGAGAAATTGTAACCAAAGCCATCGTTGCAAAGGGTAAGAAAAGCGTTAATATGTCACACACAATAGAAACATCCATTCATCCATACTCCATTTTAGGATGCTGGATAATTAATCATAATTATCAAGCGTATAAGGAACAGGATGTTGTTTATATTACTGGATCCTTTGAGATTAATATTTGGTATAGCTTAGATAACAATACTAAAACAGATGTACTGCGTGAGGTTGTAAATTATAAAAAAGATATTAAGACTAAACAAATAGTTGATGATTATTTAGAGCATTCAGATGATGTGCTAATTAAGGTGCTAAAAAGCCCAACAGCTACGAATGCTAAAATATATGATGGAAAGATTGACATAGATTTATCATTTGAAATTCTTGCGGAGGTTTTAGGTGAAACTAAAATGCAGGTTTCAATATTTAAAAGCGATAATGATAAAGATGAAGATGAATTTGATGATTTAGATATCGAAGTAAATGAAGATTTTTTAAATACAAGTAAGCCTAATTAAATGGTTTACTTTTTTATATCCAATTTTGATGCGAATGATGAAAATATTACAAAAAAGTGCTATAATCACAACTAGTAACTATAAAAATAATTGAAGTTTAGTGGTGATAGTATGGAATTAAAACAAAAAAATATAGATATGACTGTTGGAAATCCAATCAAAGTGATAGTATTATTTACACTACCATTATTACTTGGAAACTTATTTCAACAGCTATATAACATTGTAGATTCTATTGTTGTTGGTAATTTTGTTGGTGATGAGGCTTTAGCTGCGGTAGCATCATCAGGATCATTAATTAATTTGCTTATTGGTCTTGTTCAAGGTATAACTGTTGGGGCCGGGATTGTTATAGCCCAATATTATGGGGCTCATGATATTAAAAAAATGAGAAGTACAATTCATACTACAATTGTTTTTGCACTAATACTTGGTGCGATATTAACGGTTGTAGGATATTTTTTAAGTCAAAAACTATTAATACTAATGAATACTGATGAAAGTGTATTGCCAATGTCAACTAAATATTTTAAGACTTACTTTTTAGGGTGTATTTTTACATTAATGTATAATGCTGGAAGTAGTATTTTTAGAGCTGTAGGAGATTCAAAAAGCCCTTTATACTTTTTAATAGTATCATCTATACTAAATGTACTATTTGACTTGTTATTTGTAGGAGTATTTAATTTTGGAGTAATAGGTGCAGGAGTTGCGACAATTGTTGCTCAAGCTATAAGTATGATTTTGACATTTTATAAGCTTTTTAAGGATAAAACTGAATATCAGGTGAAATTAAAAGAGCTTAAAATAGATTTTGAATCATTAAAGAAAATAATTGCCTATGGCCTTCCGACAGGAATTCAAAACTCTATAATATCATTATCCAATGTTTTTGTGCAATCAAATATTAATTCATTCGGCCCTATTGCTCAAGCAGGCTGTGGAGCGTATTCAAAAATTGAAGGCTTTGCAACACTACCTTCAGGTTCATTTTCCATGGCACTATCTACCTATGTTGGACAAAATATAGGCGCAAATAAAACAAAAAGAGCTTTACGAGGCGGTATGCTTGGGCTATTATTATCTATGCTTGTAACTGAGATACTTGGGTGTATTTTATTTATATTTGCACCATATTTAATCGGTATGTTTTCAGAAACTAAGGATGTAATGGAGGTTGGTACAAGACAAGCTCACATTATTGTATTATTTTATTTTTTGCTAGCATTTTCTCATGGAATGAGTGGAATACTTCGTGGTGCAGGATATAGTAAGACTCCTATGCTTACCATGATAATATGCTGGGTAGTAGTAAGAATAACATTGATTCCTGTAGCGCTAAGTATTCCGGGTTGGAATAATCTTCAAACTATATTTTGGTTTTATCCATTTACCTGGAGCTTGTCATTTATTGTGCTTAGTCTTATGTTTATGTTTGTCTATAACAAAAAAGTTAAGAATGATATTATATCTATAGCATCTTAAGATACCATATTTTAATAGCTTAAAATATATGATAGCTTTTTATGATGTATTGATTAAAGAGAAGGGTTTTACGAAGGAAGGTCTATTTGATGAATTAAATATTTCGTATACATCATATACAAGAGCAAAAGAAAAAGATACTACTTCATCAAGAATAATTATAGATAAGCTCAATAAGTATTTTAACATAAATGAGCTTGATTATTCTAAACAAGATGAATATGAAGAAACATTAAATAACGTATTATATAGATTTTATTATCATGGAGAGAATATCTTGGAGTTTGAACCTTTAATATTAAAATATATAGATGATAATAATTATCTTAAACCATTATTTTTACTATTGTTATTATTAATAAAATCTGCAGTATTAAAATCTCCTCAAAGAATTTTTGAAGATAATGAAGAATTATATCATGAATTAACAAGGTACAAAAATACATACTTTGTGTCTCCGTTTTTAGAAATATATACGATTCTTGATATTTGCTATAGTAAAAATGAGTACAAGGAATTTGATAAAGAGGTTGTATTTAAAGATAATATGAAGGGGCTAATATATAATGCCTACTGTACAAATGCCTATTTAGCAGGAAAATATGATTTATGTCTATATTATGCAAGAGAATGTAAGGACCAATTAATTAAAGATTGTAACTATAATAGATTATCTATTGTAAATCTAACATACTTTGCATGTTTAAATAAACTAGGTGAATATTCTAAGTGCTTGACTGAGTGTAGAAATCAGCTATTATATCTTACTCAAACAAAAACAGAAAAATTTTTAATAAGATCTACAGAAATACATTACTATACAGCATGTATAGGTCTTTATGAATATGAAGAGGTTATTAATAATATTATAACTAAGACTGAAATCACGACTAGTGACTATATATTTTTACTTGTAGCAGGTAGTCATAATAAAAAGGACTATATTAAATACATAGAAAGATTCAAATCAGAAGAATCACGCTATACAGAACATCAAAGAGATGATATTTATACAATAATAGGATATTTATCTAAAAAACAAAGGTCAATATATAAAGAAAGACTTGCAAAAGTGAATATAAATATTGGACTTATGGATATACTACTTAAGGATTATTAAAAAAGTTGAAAATTGTTTAAAATTATAGATTATAACTAAAATCACCGCTATATGTGGTGATTTTTATACTTTTAAAGTAAAATTTACAAAAAACAACCATCTATTTTTAGAAGGTGAGTTTGCAAATTATTAAGATGAGGTATATAATTCTTAGTCAAAGGAGGTTATGTATTATGAAAAAAGTATGGAAAAAACATAAGTTAACATTTTTAGCATTGTGTTCAATCATATTTCTAATATGGATAGGTGGATATTCTACATACTCTTTACCTATTGATCCGGATGTAGTAGTTGATGATTCCAAAGACTATGATGGTGTTGGTTATTTAGGCTTAGATGATGTTTTATATTATAATTTGTTATAATATATACAATAGAGTATTAGCCAAGATGTTTTAATGCTTGGAGAAAGTATTGAACAAAAAAATTTAGTATGAGGTGGTAGGAATGAAAAAAAACAAAATTAATTACATGTGTTGGAATTGGGGTTTTATTTGCATTTGTTATGAAAAACGCAAATGCAATGATGATTGAAACAGACCAAACAAAATATTATAGCGAAAGTGCTATTATTCCTAAAAATAATAATTTAGGTAATGCACAATTACTTGGTGACTATTGTATAGAAAGCCAATATTTGACTTATACATGGAATATTAGTAAAGGAATAAAAAGAAATGAATTAGCTTTATCAAATAACGAACGATTGTATAAGTTTACTGGTGTTGTTGGTGCAATGGTTGAGGATTTAGATAATGATTTCCATGCCTTTGATGCTGGAAGTAGTATTTCACTAGAAAGTAGTCAAACATTTACTGATGAGATTACATATAGTGAGCAGATAAGCTCAGCTTGTAGTGTTACATTTGGAAGAGAAATAGGATTTGAGGTTGGATATGGTGTGGCTTCTGCAGAAACTAGTACATCCTTTTCTGTTTCAGCTGAGTTGTCATCATCAGTTTCAACCTCTACAACTTATAGTTGCTCTGCTACAGAGTCTAGAACTAAAACTTATGCGGTTGCAGAAAAGGGACTATATAGATTACAAAAACGAGCCTTATTTAACGTCTATATTTATCAACAGTATACAACTGTGTATGATGTTACGTATTTTAAAAATGTACCTTCATCAAAATTTGCATATTATACTGTAGATAAAACTTCGTATATTTTAGAATATATTCCTGGTTCTGAAGTGGAAGGCCTTTTTAAATATAGCCTATCAGATGATTATGGATATGTAATTGATCAGGAATATGCAAATTCTTTTTATAATTCTAATGTTGATATATACAATTTAGATTGATTTTATTATAAATAGAATATAAAGAAATTGTTAGCCCCAATTTACACATATGCAAATTAAAATATCTTTCAATTATGGATACTTTTGGTATAATGTACATAAATACATGATATATATATAAGTATTTTAAAAAGGGATGGTATAGGTATGGATTTAAAAATTAAGATTAAAGATTTGTCAATAAGATTTAAAAATCAAATAGTATTTGATAAAGCATCGTTATCAATTGATAATGCAGGATTTTATTGTATCATGGGAAGAAACGGATGCGGAAAAAGTACATTACTAAAAGCCATCCTTTCATATGTAGAGTATGATGGTACAATTGATGTACTTCGTGATGGAAAAAATGAAAAAGGATTAATAAGCTATTGTATGGCAGATCCAGTAATTTATCCTGAGATAACTGTATTTGATAATTTAAGAATAGTATGTAATGATGATGAAAGAATAAAAGATTTAGCATCAAAATTTGAAATAGAAGAAATATTAAATTTAAAAGGTAAATACTGTTCTGCAGGAGAAAAACAAAGAGTCTGTATATTACGTACAATTTTAGAGGACAACCCTATAATGTTTTTTGATGAAGCTACATCACATCTAGATGATTATATATCAGAAAAAGTATTAAATATCTTATCAGAATTATCTCAAACTAAAATAATTGTATATATAACACATTATGAAAAAGAGGTAGCCACAATTGCTAATAAGATATTTAGAATTGAAGATAAAAAGATAATATGCAATGACATAAAAGAATGTATAGGTAGTGTTGAATCTAAAACTAGTACACACTATTATAATGAAAAAATACTAAATAAAATTCTTAAATGGCGATTTAGATGGCCTTTTGTAGGCTTATTTATTATTCTTGCAGTTATTACTTTATTATGCTTAACCTTAACTACGCTAAACCCAAACTATGTTTATAAACAATATCAGAGTAATGCAATAAACTCAAAGTATTCTCAGGTTTATCTTAACCCTTCTTGCAACAAAATGTATATGGACGTGGTTGATGACAAGTTGATAAGCGAGATTAAATCAACAAATGATAATTATAAAATAGCATATCATCTAAATCAAACACCGGGTGAATATTATTATGATTCTGGAAAAACATCTTTAAATGCTGCATTTTTCTTAGATGTACTAATTGATAATGATTTGGATGATTATGATATTATTATGCCAACTTTTATATATGAATGGTTTAAAGAGATTGATGTCATAGAGGATAATTATTTATTATATAATCGAATCAAGTTTAATATTTATGACACTATATATTATGATATAGATTTACCAAACGAATATATTGTAATGAACGATAATACTTATTTTAATTTGCTGTATGAGTTCTATTTTTATGAACAGGATTTTTTGTTTGATTTCATTGAATATAATGATGTGGTATTGGAATCAGGTAGATTACCAGAAGCAGATGGGGAGGTTATTGTAGATAGTAGTGTTAAACAATCAAGATATATTGAGGGAAATACTCTTATATTTCCACTTAATGAAGGCGAAGAAGAATGTCGCTTTGAAATTGTTGGATATTATACGAGTACAAAACAGAAAAAATCTACAGATCGAAAAAAATTAAGTTATACTAGTATGTATTATTATCTAACAACAGAATCCACATTTAAAAGTCGTATTTCATATAATAAACTAAAAATCAACGCGAGAGCCTATCCGTCGTTATATATAGATTCTACGAAGATAAAAGAAGACGATATTAAGGTATTACTTGATAATGGATTAATGTTATCAAATGATAAATGGTTTGATGCCTATTATGCACAAGACTATGTAAAGAATAATAGAAGTAATATTGGAATAATTACTTCTGTCGTATTAATTATTGATGTGGTTAGTGTTGCAATATATTTCTTATTGAACAAAGAGGATAATAAGGATAATTATTACTTAATGAAAATTATGAGGCTACCAGACAAAAAGAAAAATAAAACATTAAAGCTACAGAGCGTAATATTTTTACTGGTATACTCATTTGTAAGCTTTGGAGGGTATATACTATTTGATTATATTATTAAAAAATCATTGTCAAGCAGTATTAAAGATTACATTGTAGATATGTGTGATTATACATATGAAATCTTAAATGTAAAGTATCGCTTGTTTTTTGAATATGGAATATATTCTATTTTGATTGGTATAGTAATCCAAATTTGTATGTATTTTTTTCAAAAAAGGATGGTAAGAAATGATTGAAATTAGAAATTTGAGTAAAACATTTAAGGATGGATTTAGAGAGTTTAAGGTTTTTGATGATATTTCTCTAGAGCTTCCATCAACAGGCTTTGTAGTATTATGTGGTAGATCAGGGTGTGGAAAAACTACATTATTAAAGGCCTTATCAGGTAGAATGCTAGAATATGATGGACAAATTTTGTATGATAATCTAAATCTAAAAGATATTAAGCAAAGTGAAAAAAATAAATATATAGCAGATAACATTTATTATCAAAAATATAATGATAATTTTATTGGTAATATAACTATTAAGCAAAATATGGATTTACTTCTAAATGAAGAAGAGAAAAAGATATTTTTAGAGTGCATAAAAAAATATAGTTTAGAAGATTTAGTACATAAAAAAATAAAGAAACTATCAAGTGGTGAGCTTCAAAAAATAAGTATTTGTATTGCACTTTCAAAAAGAGCAAAAATAACAATTTTGGACGAGCCAATATGTAACATAGATAGCGCATCAATTTCACAATTCTTAGATGATATTAAGTTACTATCTAACGAAGTTTTGGTAATATATGTTTCGCACTATGAAAGAGATGTAGAAGGATATTTTGATGTAAGACTACGCTTAGAAAAAGGAAAAATAACTAGATATGATTATAATCAAGTAGATGATAAATATGTAGTTACAGCATCTAGTAAAAAAAGATTTAGTTTTAAAAATTCTTTAATTGTAGAATCTAGTAAGCCAAGGATTATTTATGAATTATTTCACATAGTAATACTTTGTGTTTTTGTAATATTGGCATATTTAAAGATTGGTGGCGCAGTCACAATAGCTGATGTTTATTACAACAATACAAAAGAAATGGCAGTAAATTTATTTGATTATGATAAAAACAAGATTAATATAGACTATGATTGTGTAGAAAATAAAACTTTGTATAATGCAAGAGTATTAAAAAGTAATTGTGTACCTGGGTATGTGTCAGCTAAGAAAAGATATTATATCTCGTATTATGCAAAGGCTAGTGATTATAAATTTTCAAAACCTATTACTCTTAAAGATAATGAGGTAATTGTTTCTGATTATATACTATATTTTTGTAATGTGAATATTGGAGATATTATTACTAGTAAAAATATAGAATATGTTATAAAAGGTTCGTATAAAACAGATTATAGCTTAAATCCTGAGTTGTTTAATGATTATAGAGCTGCAGATTATAAGTATTTAATTATGTTTGTATCAGATGAGATGATTGATAGATATGTAGATGAGTGTATTAATGGGAAAACTGGTTGTGAGTTAGATAATGAAATATCTGTAACTAAGTTTAGAAAGGAATGGGATAGTACTGGTCGAGCTTCTGAATTAGATCCTAATTCATTTTACGCTGATGCGATGGCAATAGCAAAGCTTAAATTAAAATTAGATATATTTGATGATGTTGGTAAAACTGTGGATTTAACGCTTGAAGCTGGTGGTAAGAAAGTAACATATTCGTTAGTATACAAAGGAATGGCATATGGATATACAAATGGGTGGATAGGACTTCCTGATGACATTCATAAAGAGGTATGTGAAGCATTTGATTGGACATCAGATCTAAACATTTTAAAGCATGAAGAAATTACAACATTAAATTATGAAACAGAAAGCTTTAAAGATTTTTGTTATAACGAATTAAAAGATTATAGTTCTATTGATATGGCATATAACTCTTATGTAAAAAACAAAATGGTAAGGTATGAGTCATTACAAAGTACATATAGCAAAATCAAGCCTTTTATGATTTCATTTTTGGCTATATATGTGGCAATATTTTTAGTATTTATTTTTAGAATAGAGAAGAAGACGATAACACATTTAGTTGAAAAGAATTATATGTTATCAAGTGCTTTAGCTACAAACTTTTTAGTTAAAGCTATAGAGATATTAGGATACATTGCATTGTTTTTTGTTATTTCGTTTATTATTAGTTTTTTAATAGTTTAAATTAAACTCCTTTTAATATTAATTGCGTAGGCTTATAATATAGGAGCTTATATTATGCAAGTCAGACTACATTTGCTATTTAGGAGGATAAAAAAATGAAAAAGATAAGATTTGTATTTTTATGTATATTATTAATATTTGTATTTGTTTCTTGTGGGGACAAAAAAACACAAAATACATATTTTTCAGGAAGTGTATTGGCATCAAACCTTGTCCCACAATTACCTAAACCAAAGGAAGCCTCTACAGTCTTATCAGATAATGGGTCAAGAGTTTACATTGACTCAAATCAATCAGCTTCAGAGTATGCTTTAGATCTTGTTTTATATGTTAATAGCTTGAATTTTGATTATATTGGAACTGCAGATTCGATTATAGATACAAAATACTGTTTTAAGCCTACTTTTGCATTATCATCAGTTCTTGCTAGCCATTACTATTATGATGCGGATAATTCATATATAATTATTTATTCAAACGCAATTACAGAGCAAGATGATGAAGCAGATTACATTAAAGATGCTCATCTTATAAGAGTTTGTTGTGATGAAGGAGAATTTAATTCATTTAAGTATGATTATTATATCGAGTTTGTGCGTGAGCCAAATGTTATGATAAAAGAGCCAGTAGATCCACTTGGGACATTCAAGTTAGAATTGATTGATGAAAATGATAACATTATTAATAAAACTGATATATCCTCAAGATACACTCCAGGGACACAATTTATATTTTATGCAAAACCAATTATTGATGCTGATCTTGTTATGTATGTAAATGATGAATTATATAAAATCCAAAATCCAACTAAAATTGATGGAAACATCATGTGGGAATACAGATTTGATATGCCTTCACATGATGTGGTTATTGATTTTAGAGTAGAAGCCATCGAGTATTTATCTATTAAAGGTGTCTTAAATATTCCTACTCTTGCATATAACGATATACAAATGGTTAGATCTGAGCAAGGCTATATTGGCGTAGCACCGGGTATGTTAACAAACATTAAGTATAGTACAGATATAGAAGATATAAAGAGTGCTTTAGCTTTACTTGAAATGCCAGTATATGAGTACAAAGGTGATGATTGGCAGATTTGTGGTGGAGGATATATAAAATATAGTTTTATTACTAATGATAAAGAATATGTGATTGAAATCACAAATGGTTTTATTACAGTAAATAATAAACATTATAAATTTAATGATTATATAAATCTTGAACATCCTAATTTAGAATGTCACTCATTTATTACCTATATTGATTCGTTTGATGCATACACAAGCAATGGTACTTCATGTGGTACATTTAATTATTTATCTAAATACGAATTTAAAGATTATTCTAAAGATGGCATGGATGATTGTATAAAACTAGGCTATTTAGAAACTGAATTTGGAAGAATAATGGTTTTTGATAATAATATTTTTTCAATAGAATTAGATGGAACAACAAGGTACTATGAAACAATAGGTGATTTCTCATTCACAGGAGTTTTTGCAGAAAAAGATGTTAAATAAAATATGATAATTTAAAACATTAGTCTTAAATGATATAAAAGAGACTAATGTTTTTTTGTAGAATATTGTGTGTAAATGATTTGTTATCTACCTAAAAAAATGATAAAATAATTCTAGAAGTATTGTAGGAGGTACAGCATATGGAAAAAATTACAGGAAAAGATTTTACGGGAGAACGATGTTTATTCAATTCTTCTGATTTAGTAGTTGAAGGCTGCACATTTCATGATGGCGAATCTCCTTTAAAAGAAAGTAAAAATATCAACGTTTTAAATTGTAATTTTGCGTGGAAATATCCCCTTTGGTATTGTCAAAACGTTTTAGTAGAAAATACTACATGGGAAGAAACTGCTCGCTCAGGTATTTGGTATACTAATAATATTACAATTAAAAACTCTAATATTAGCGCGCCTAAGCAGTTTAGACGTTCAAACAACGTTAACTTAATATCATGTAAAATTCCTAATGCCGAGGAAACAATGTGGATGTGCAGCGATATTAAGCTTAAGGATTGCTATATTTGTGGCGATTATTTTGGACTTAATTGTGATAATATTGAGGCTGATAATATTAAAATAGATGGGAATTATTGTTTCGACGGGGCTAAAAATATTGTAATTAGGAACTCGGTTTTAAATTCTAAGGACTCATTTTGGAATTGCGAGAATGTTGAAGTATATGATAGTGTAATTGAGGGTGAATATTTAGGCTGGAATAGTAAAAATATTACATTTATTAATTGTAAGATGTCATCTTTACAAGGATTTTGTTATATGGATAATGTAAAGCTTATTAATTGTAGCCTTAAAGATACAACATTAGCATTCGAGTATTCGAGTGTGGATGCGGATATAAATACTACAATTGATTCGGTTAAAAATCCTAATGGTGGAATTATAAGAAGCAAGGGAATAAATGAATTAATTTTAGATGAAAATATAAAAACGTCACCAGAAAATACTAAATATGAGGAGAATGAGTAATGTACGATTTTTCTAAAGAAACAAATAGATTTAATACTACATCGCTTAAATGGGATGTTAAAGAAAGTGAGCTTCCTATGTGGGTAGCTGATATGGATTTTGAAGTATGTCCTGAAATACTTAAGGCTATGCGTGAAAGATTTGATAATCATATTTTTGGCTACAACATTATCCCAAATGAATGGTATAATGCTTATATATTATGGTGGAAGAATAAGCATAATTATGTAATTGATAAAGATTGGCTACTTTTTTCAACCGGTGTTGTACCATCAATATCTTCAATTGTAAGAAGACTAACATTGCCAGGTGAAAAGGTTTTAATTCAAACGCCAGTGTATAATATATTTTTTAATTCTATTATTAATAATGGTAGATTTGTTTTAGAATCTCCTTTAAAGTATGAAAATCATGAATATAGTATTGATTTTAAAGATTTAGAAGAAAAATTAAGTGATCCCCAGGTTTCCTTAATGATTTTATGTAATCCCCATAATCCGATTGGAAAAATATGGGATAAGGAAACACTTGAAAGAATTGGTCATTTATGTCTAAAGCATAATGTTGTGGTAATATCTGATGAAATTCATTGTGATATCACAAATCCAGGTGTATCTTATGTACCTTTTCAATCAGTGAGTGAAGAATGTAGGATGAATAGTATTATGTGTATAGCTCCAACTAAGGCGTTTAATATTGCAGGACTTCAAACGTCAGCTTTATGTATTCCAAATCCAGTACTAAGACATAGAGTTAACAGAGGATTAAATAATGATGAAATAGCAGAAGGTAATACATTTGCATGTGTTGCGGCTATTGCAGCCTTTAATCAGGGCTCTTCTTGGAATGAAGAGATGAGAGAATATATTTATAATAATAAACAATATGTTTCAACAGAACTTGAAAAAAACTTGCCTAGTGTTTACGCTATTAAACAGGATTCTACATATTTGATGTGGGTTGATGTTTCTGCTATTACTGGTGATTCAGTAAAATTAACAAAGTATATTAGAGAAAAAACAGGATTATATATCAGTGATGGAGAAGAATATGGTGAGTCTGGTAGATGCTTTGTTAGAATCAATGTTGCAACGCAATTTAGCAGAGTTAAAGATGGAACTAAACGTTTTATAGACGGAATAAAAATGTATATAAAGGATAATAAATAAATTGAAAAGCTTTTTTAGTAAATTTGTTAAAGCAAATTTAAATAAAAGCTTTTTTATTTTGAAATTATAATACAAAAATTGTATTTTTAACGATTTGATATTTTTATTTGTGCTAAAAATTAGGAAAAAGATAGTTAAATATGTATTTTATTCTTTAAAAAGCTTATCTTTTGTGATAAAATTCTAGTATAATGTTTTAAGGGGCGATAGTATGAAGAAAACATTGACGTATAAAATTCTTGAGTCTCATATGGTAGATGAGGATTTAGAGGAAAATACAATTAAAATAAAAATAGATCAAACATTAACTCAGGACGCAACAGGTACAATGGCGTATTTAGAGTTTATAAGTTTTGGCCTTGATAGGGTTAAGGTGGATTTAGCGGTTAGCTATGTGGATCATAATACATTACAAAATGGATTTATGAACGCAGATGACCATAAGTTTTTACAGACTGTAGCTGATAAATATGGGATTGTATTTTCTAAAGCGGGAAATGGAATATGTCATCAGGTTAATCTTGAAAGGTTTGCAGTGCCAGGAAGAACAATTTTAGGATCTGATTCTCATACTCCAACATCATCAGGAATTGGAGCACTTGCGATTGGAGCTGGAGGATTGGATGTTGCATGTGCCATGGCGGGAATGCCTTTTTCGATTGTGCGTCCTAAGGTAGTAGGGGTTAAGCTTGTAAACAAGCTTCGTGCTGGAGTTTCTGCTAAGGATATCATCATAAATTTATTAAATATAATGACAGTTAAGGGTGGAGTTAATAAGGTAATAGAATATTATGGTGATGGCGTTAAATCATTAACTGTACCTGAACGCGCAACAATTTGTAATATGGGAGCTGAGCTTGGAGCGACATCTAGTGTATTCCCATCAGATGAGCAAACCTATGATTTTTTGAAACGTCAAGGTAGAGAAAAGGATTTTAAGCCTCTTTCTGCAGATGATGGATGTAAATATGATGAGGATATTTTAATTGACTTAGCTACCTTAGAGCCATGTGCTTCGTGTCCAGATTCCCCAGATAATGTTAAAAAAATAAGTGAACTAAAGAATATTAAGGTTGATCAGGTATTAATCGGAAGCTGTACTAATTCAAGCTACTCTGATTTTGTTAAGGTAGCGTCCATCTTAAAGGGTAAAAAGGTTCATAAGGATGTATCCTTAGCTATTGCTCCCGGAAGCCAACAGGTGCTACAAATGATAACTAAAAATGGTATATTAGATGTATTGCTAGCATCTGGGGCAAGAATTCTTGAATCAGCTTGCGGGCCATGCATAGGAATGGGGCAATCACCAGCAACTGATGCTGTATCACTTAGAACCTTTAATCGTAACTTTTACGGAAGAAGTGGTACAAATTCGGCTAAGGTGTATTTAGTATCGCCAGAGGTAGCTGCTATGTCTGCAGTTAATGGCTATATTTCAAATCCAATGGGTCTTAAGCTTGATGAATTTTCATGCGATGTAGATTATCCAAAATGTGATAGCTTGCTATATGAACCTACATTTTCAAGCGAGGTTGTAATGGGCCCAAATATTAAAATGATTCCTAGGTTTAACCCAATTGAAAAAGAATTTACTGCTAAGGTAATGATTTCACTTTTAGATAATATTACAACTGATCATATTATGCCAGCAGGTGCTAAGGTTTTACCGTATAGGTCTAATATTGAAAAAATAAGTGAATTTGTATTTTCAAATATAGATTTAGATTTTGCAAAAAGATGTAAGGAAAATGGTGGTGGAGTAATAGTGGCTAAAAGTAATTATGGCCAAGGCTCAAGTCGTGAGCACGCAGCTATTGCCCCACGTTATTTAGGAATAAAAGCGGTTATAGCTACAAGCTTTGCAAGAATTCATAAAAAGAATCTAATCAATTTTGGAATTTTACCAATTGAACTTGATATAGAAGCGGAATTAATGGATGAAATATCAATCTCATTTAATAGACAAAAAGTTGTTGTAAAAAATATTACAAAGAATAAGGAATATACTAAAGAGCTTGATTTATCAGATGATGAATATAAACTTGTTGAGTGTGGAGGATTATTAAATACATTTTAAATTGAATGGAGGGATATAATGAGCACATTTTTAAAAGAAAAATTTAATGATTTGTTAAAAGATGGGAATATCCCTCAAGAATTATATGATAAATATGATGTAAAGCGAGGTTTAAGAAATAACAATGGTACGGGAGTATTAGTTGGATTAACTAAGGTTAGTGAGGTATCAGGCTATTATGTAGAAAATGATATCAAACTGCCAAAACCTGGAAATCTATATTATAGAGGATTAGATGTATCCTTAGTTGCTAAAAAGGTAGGAAATGATTTTGGATATGAAAACACATGCTTTTTACTATTGTTTGGTCATTATCCTAATGAAAAAGAATCAACAGAATTTAAAAAAATAATAGCAGACTCTTATGATTTACCTGAAGGATTTTTGGAAAATATTATTTTGAAAAATCCTTCAAAATCTTTGATGAATCATATTGCTAGATCAATATTATCATTATATTCCTTTGATGATAATCCAGATAGTATTGAATCATATGATATGATTTTAAAAGGTATATCTATTATTTCAAAAATGCCTGCAATAATAAGCTATTCCTTACAAGCCAAAACACATTATTTAGATCATGATTCTTTGCATATTCATTTCCCTAAAAAAGAATATTCATTTGCCGAAAATATATTATATTTATCAAGAAATGATGGTGAATTTACTGATTTAGAAGCTAAAACATTAGACATGTGCTTAATAGTACATGCTGATCATGGTGGTGGTAATAATTCAGCCTTTGTAGGAACAGTTGTATCATCAACCTTAACTGATATTTATTCGATGATATGTGCATCTATGGCATCACTAAAGGGACCACGTCATGGTGGGGCAAACATGGCAGTACTTGATATGATGCAAGAGGTTATAAATGATATCGGGCTTGACGCGACTGACGAGGATATAACGGCAGTTGTAAGAAGAATATTAAATAAAGATTATTTTGATAAAACTGGGCTTATTTATGGAATTGGCCATGCAATATACACATTATCTGATCCAAGATGTGAGCTTTTACGTGAGGAAGCGAGAAAGCTTTCTTACGAAAAGAATCCAAAGAAGTTTGAGTTTTATAATAGATTTGAGACTATAGCAATAAGGGTATTTGAAGAGGAAAAAGGGAAAAGGGTTTGTGCCAATGTTGATTTCTATTCAGGACTTATATATGAAATGCTAAACATTCCAAGAGATTTATTTATTCCAATATTTGCGGCCGCAAGGTTAGTAGGTTGGATAAGCCATGATATAGAGAATTTATTGTATTGTAATAAAATAATACGTCCAGCTACAAAATACGTTGGAACTATGGAGGATTAATGATGACAGATATAGTATTACTTCCAGGTGATGGAATTGGACCAGAAATTGTTGAAGCAGTGTGTAAAATATTAGATGCAGCAGGAGCAAATTTATGCTATCACAAATATGATATAGGCCAAACTTCATATGATGCATGTGGAGAGCTTATTCCAAAAGAAACCATAGATGCAATTAAAAAATATAGAGTAGCATTAAAGGGCCCTGTTACAACGCCAATAGGGAAAGGCTTTAGATCAGTAAATGTAAATTTAAGATTAGCATTTGATTTATATGTTAACCTCCGCCCTGCTTATTCTTTTGAAAAAATTTCAAAATATAAAAATGTAGATATTGTAACAGTAAGAGAAAATACCGAGGATTTATATATCGGGGAAGAAAAAGCAATTGAAAATGGATATGAGGCAATTAAACGAATTACTGTTCCTGCAACAGATAGGATTATTCGCTATGCATTTGAATATGCTAAAAAAAATAATCGCAAAAAGGTTACATGTGTTCATAAGGCTAATATATTAAAAAAGACGGATGGATTATTTTTAGAAAGGTTTAAAGAAATAGCAAAAGAATATCCTCATATCGTTACTGATGATAAAATAATTGATAATATGTGTATGCAGCTTGTGATGTATCCCCAAAATTATGATGTGCTTGTAGCACCAAATCTTTATGGAGATATTATTTCAGACTTAATTGCCGGGCTTGTTGGTGGCTTAGGGCTAGTACCTGGGGCAAACATTGGCTCTGATGTGGCAATATTTGAGGCGGTTCATGGCTCTGCACCTGATATAGCAGGAAAAGGAATTGCTAATCCAATTGCCTTACTTCAAGCTTCCTGTATGATGCTTGATTATATTGGTAAGGAGGATGTTTCTAAAAAAATTAATAATGCTATTATAAAAACTTTGAAGGATGGTAAGAAATTAACAAAAGATTTGGGTGGAAACTCAACTACAGTTGAACTAACAGAAGCTATTATATCTAATTTGTAATAAAAACTAATGAAAGATACAATTATTTTATTGCAACTTAGTTTTATTTTGTTGAATAGAAATAATTCTTTTGATATTTTATAGGTGTAACAACGAAAGGGAGAGCTTATGTGAATAAAAAAAGAATTATTTTATTTACACGACTTGCTTTATTAGTTGTGTCAATTGTTTGTTACGCAGTATATTTTATTTCAAAGCCTAATAATCACACATGGCTACTTGGAATGGGATTATTTTTTAATTCAGCATCGTTATTTATGGGAACCGTTGTTGGAAATAAAACTGAAAAGAGTAGTAATTAATAGAAAAATCAAGCAATTTGGGAGAACGCTTGATTTTTTTATTTTAATTAAGGAATTAATCAAGCTTTAATTTAAATAATCGCTTGATTTTTTTTAAAAAAAGTCGATATTTAATGCCTAAAATCCATAGTTATGATATAATTGAATAGAAATATTAAAAAGAAAAAGGTGTTTATAATGAAGCTTAAAGATGTTGATAAAAGTGTATTTACACCGATGATGCAACAATATATAGAATGTAAAGAAAATTATATGGACGCAATAGTCTTTTTTCGCCTTGGTGATTTTTATGAAATGTTTTTTGAGGATGCAGAAATTGCATCAAGAGAACTAGAAATAGCTTTAACTGGTAAGGATGCAGGATATACTGAAAGAGTACCAATGTGTGGTATTCCATTTCATGCTTATGCTCAATATGTGGAAAAGCTAATTGCAAAGGGATATAAGGTTGCGATTGTTGAGCAGGTTGAAGATCCTAAAGAGGCTAAAGGAATTGTAAAAAGAGATGTTGTTAAAATTATTACACCTGGTACAATTACTGAGTCTGGATTAAATGAAAAAGAAAATAATTTCTTAGTATCAATAGAAAATACAAATGCTGGATATTTATTAGCATATGCTGATGTATCAACAGGACAAATGTTTTTAACAAATGTATCAAATGAAGATTCTTTAGGAAATGAGATTATTTCTTTACATGCAAGAGAGGTAATCGCTTCAAGTACTAATAAAATAAAGGTGCTTAACACTTTAAGGGATAACTATCAAATTGTAATTTCGTATGAGGATGATTCGGCATACCCTTCAGAGTTTTCAGGCTTACTAGATGATTTAAGTGAAGAATATAAACAATTAGCTCAAAACGTTCTTGCAAGATTAATTAACTATATTACTAGAACTCAAAGGCATAATTTATGCCACTTGCAAAATGTTAAATTCTATTCCTCAGATCAAGTCCTTCACCTAGATCCATTTACTAAAAGAAATTTAGAGCTTACAGAAACTCTAAGACAAAATCAAAAGAATGGCTCACTTTTATGGCTTTTAGATAAATGTCAAACAGCAATGGGAAGTAGAAAGCTTCATCAAATGATAGATAGACCATTGATTGATAGAAATGAAATTGAAAGACGCTTTGATTACGTTGAAGCTTTAATGAATAATTATTTAGCTTCTGAGGAAATTAAAGAGTCATTAAAAACAGTATATGACCTAGAGCGTATTATTGGAAGAATTAGCGTTGGTAATGCTAATGCTAAGGATTTGGTTCAGTTAAGAAGAAGTTTGTCTAATGTTCCAAAGCTTCGTGAAGCAATTAAGAGCCTTAATGTTAGCGATTCAGAGACACTAGCAAATTCAATTGATTCCCACGATAAGCTTTTTGATTTATTAACTAAAGCCCTTGTAGATGACCCTCCATTTGTAATTAAAGAGGGTGGAATGATTAAGCCTCTTTACAATAAAGAACTTGATGAGCTTAAGGATATTTCGGCTAATTCAAAGGATTGGATTTTAAAATTTGAAGCTCAAGAAAGAGAACGTACAGGTATAAAAACAATGCATGTAGGGTATAATCGTGTATTTGGATATTATATTGAGGTTTCTAAAGGAGCTTTACAAAATTTAACTGATTCAGATCATTATGAGCGTAAGCAAACTCTTGCAAACGCTGAAAGATTTATCACTCCGGAGCTTAAAAAGTATGAACAAATAGTAGTTGGTTCAACAGAAAAAATTCAGAAGCTTGAATATGAACTATTTATTCAAATCAGAAATGTATGTCAAGGATATACAAAGAGTCTTCAGGTACTTGCAAGTAAAATTGCCGAGATTGATTGCTTATTGTCTTTTGCGACTGTTAGTGCTAAGAATAATTATGTTAGACCATTATATTCAGCTAAGCGTGAGGTTAATATCGTTGACGGACGTCATCCAGTAGTTGAGACTGTATTGAAGGATGAGTATGTAACTAATGATATTGTAATTAATTCGTATAATACAATTTTAATTACCGGTCCAAATATGAGTGGTAAATCAACCTATATGCGAATGCTAGCATTAATCGTTATTATGGCCCAAATAGGGTGTTTCGTTCCTGCTAAGAGTGCAACCCTTATGATATTTGATGCCATATTTACACGTATTGGTGCATCAGATGATCTTATTAGTGGACAATCTACCTTTATGGTTGAGATGCTTGAGGCTAATTATGCAATCAAAAACGCTACAAAAAATAGCTTAATCCTATTTGATGAGTTAGGAAGAGGCACTGCTACATTCGATGGTATGGCTTTAGCTCAAGCAATTATTGAATATGTTCATCAAAAAATCGGATGTGTAATGCTATTTTCAACACATTATCATGAACTTACATTACTTGATAGAACGTTAAGTCATCTTAAAAATGTGCATGTAGAAGCGAAAGAGGTAAAAGGTAAGGTTCAATTTTTGCATAAGGTTTTAGATGGTGGTGCGGACAAATCCTATGGAATTAATGTAGCATCGATTGCGGGACTTCCAAGAAGCTTAATCTCAAGAGCAAAAGAAGTGCTTGAAAGCTTAGAGCAAAAGGATTCTAAGGCTGGAGTAAATTTGAATTTATTTAATTTTGATGCTTATGAGGAAAAGCCTGAAAATAAAGAAGAGGAGCAGGCGATTAATTTAAAGCATTCTCTTGAAATATTAGATATTGATTCTTTAACACCACGTGAAGCCCTAGATTGGCTATATAAAGAGAAAAATAAGTTAGATTAGAGGTTTTAAAATGGGACGTATTGTTCAATTAGATGAAAGATTATCAAATATGATAGCGGCTGGAGAGGTTGTAGAAAAACCATCCTCAGTAGTAAAAGAGTTAGTAGAAAATGCAATTGATGCTGGTTCTACAAGCATTATGATAAGCTTGGTAGATAGTGGTACTAAGGAAATTATCGTTGAGGATAATGGAATTGGTATGTCAGTAGATGATGCTAAGCTTTGCTTTTCACGTCATGCAACATCTAAAATTAAAAATGAATACGACCTATTTAGAATTCAAACCCTAGGGTTTAGAGGAGAAGCTATCCCCTCAATTGCTTCTGTATCTAAATTTACATTAGTTACCTCAGATGGTAATGAATCGAGTAAGGTTGTATATAAGGGTGGACATTTAGAGGATATAGTAGCTGCTAGTAGAACAAGGGGCACAACAATAAAGGTTGAAAATCTATTTTATAATGTTCCAGCAAGATTAAAATATTTAAGAAGCTTACCTTCTGAATTAGCAAGTATTACGTATCTTGTATCTAAATATATTCTTGCTAATCCTAATATTAGCTTTTCTTTAAAAAACAATGGTAAAGATATTTATAAAACATTAGGTAATGGCGATATCACAAGAATTTTTGGTGAGCTATATGGAGTAGAGGTAGCTAAAAATCTATTATCTTCAAGTATAGAAAAAGATGGATATAAGGTAAATCTTACTATCTGTAAATCAGTAGTATCTAGAGCAAATAAACTAGAGGTTACTACAATTGTTAATGATAGATTTGTCAAATCAAACGCAATTACAGATGCGATTATATCAGGATATCATACATATATTCCGGAAGGAAGATATCCTATAGCACTATGTAGTGTTACAATTGATCCTACACTTATTGATGTTAATGTACATCCTACAAAGATGCAAATTAAGATTTCAAACGAAGATGAAATAGCATCTAACATTTGCCAAATGACTAAGGATTTACTTAAAAGTGCATCAATGATTCCAGATATTAAAGAGCCTGAGGTTGTTAAAAAAACATACCAAAAGGTTGATATGTTTGAGCAAATTTATAACATAGAAGAATCAAAGATAGAGTATAACGCACCTATAGATGATGTTGATGATAAAAAGGATAATTTGCCAGATATTGATACTCTTTTAAAACAGGCAAATGAATATTCCTTGCAAAAAGAAGAAATTATACAAGAATCAACAAATGAAAAACAAAATATAGAAGAGTCTAATGTAGAACAAAAAAATGATGATACTATATATGAAGAAAAAAAGACACTTCCATATTTAGAATATTGTGGACAAGTACATGGAACATATTTAATATTCCAAAATGATGAGGGAATGTATTTAATGGACCAACACGCAGCTGCGGAAAGAATTAATTATGAATATTATTTAGAGGTTTTGAAGAATCCTCCTAAAGCATCTTCATTATTGCTTGTACCAATAAATATAGAATTTAGTGCAGCTGAAATGATTAAGATTGCCGAGCATGAAAATGAAATAATTAATCTTGGCTTTAAAATTACAGAATCGAGTCCAACATCATATTACGTAAGAGAATATCCTATGTGGCTTCATGAGGAGGACTGCGAGGATTTTATTAGGAATTTGCTTTATGATGTATGTAGGGATAAAGAATTTACAATTGAAAAATATCGAGATAGGCTAGCAGCAGGTATTGCATGTAAATCATCCATAAAAGCTAATCATGCAATTAAGAGAGAAGAAGTTGATGAGCTAGTCTCAAGGCTTAGAAAATGTCAAAATCCATACACATGTCCACACGGAAGACCTACTATTATCAAATTTACAACTTTAGAATTAGAGAAAATGTTTAAGCGGGTGATGTAATGAAAAAGGTTATTGCGATTGTTGGTCCAACAGCAGTTGGAAAAACCAAAATCTCAATCGAACTTGCTAAAAAACTTAATACAGAGATTATTTCAGGGGATTCAGTTGCAGTATATAAAAGACTTGATATAGGTAGTGCAAAGCCCACAAAAGAGGAAATGCAAGGTGTTAAGCATTATTTAATCGACGAGCTTGAGCCGAATGAACAATATGATGTAATGGAATTTCAAAAAAGAGCACGCCAAATTATAGATTCAAGCAATAATCCTTTAATTATTTGTGGTGGTACAGGGCTCTATATTAAGAGCGTCTTATATCAATATGAATTTATATCAGATAAAAGGAATGAAAGTTTTGAGGAAAGATTTAAGGATTTTTCTAATGAGGAGTTATATCATTATTTGTTAAAGATAGATGCTGATTTTGATACTAATCGTATTCATATGAATAATCGTAAGAGAGTATTGCGAGCTATTGAAATAAAAGAAACATCAAATAAATCAATTGAGCATTTCGACAAAAAAAATGAACCATATTATGATGCATATATTATTTATTTGAATATAAATGATAGAGATTTGTTATACAAAAGAATTAATGAACGTGTTGATGAAATGATGCTAAACGGTCTATTATACGAAGCATATAATTTATATAAAGAAGGAATTTATCCAAATGCAATTGGTTATAAGGAATTTATCCCATTCTTTGAAAAAAAGATATCCCTAGAAACTGCATCAGATGAAATAAAGCTAAACTCAAGGCATTTAGCTAAAAGGCAAATGACATGGTTTAGAAATCAAATGGATACTCATTTTTATGAGGTTAATTTAGAAAATATTGATGAAACAATAAATAAAATTTATGAGGATGTTAGGAGGTTTTTAGAAAAGTGAAATATTACTTTATAGGACTTCCAGGCTCAGGCAAATCGACGATTGGAAGAGAACTGGCTAAGGATTTAAAAATTGATTTTATTGATACTGATAAATATATTGAGGAAAGGTATGGCCCTATTCCCAAAATTTTTAAAGAAATGGGAGAGGTATATTTTAGAGATTTAGAGACCCAAGCATTAAAGGAATTATATTCTTTAGATAATGTTGTGATTTCCTGTGGTGGAGGAATTGTGGAAAGAGATATTAACAAGGATTATATGAATGGTATAGTTGTATTTTTAGATGCACCTTTAAATGAAATTAAGTCAAGGCTTGGTGATGATAGTGCTTCATCTAGGCCTTTAATGGCTAAAAATACGATTATGGATTTGTATCATAGACGTCATACAAAATATGAGGAATTTAAGACAATTAAGGTTAAAAATCAAATAATATCTAAAGCACTTAAAGAAATTAAAAAGGAGACAAATAGGCTATGCAAGAAAAAAAACTAGTTTTAGTCATAAATGGACCTAATTTAAACATGCTAGGCAAAAGACCTAAGGATCATTATGGGACAAAAACTTTAGATGAGATTTGTGACATGATGAGGCAATACGATAGCTTTGATTATGATTTTTTTCAATCAAATTATGAAGGTGCAATAATTGATCGTATTCAAAAGTTAGATTATGACGCAATAATTATCAATGCAGGAGCATATACTCATACATCAGTTGCGATTCATGATGCACTAGAGATCTTTGATGGCCCTAAAGTTGAGGTTCATCTTTCTGATGTAGATAACCGAGAGGATTTTAGAAGGGTTAACTTCATTAGAAGTGTTTGTGATACTACTATTACGAATTTAAAAGAAAATAGTTATATTGAGGCTATTAAGTATTTAGAAAGCTATTTTAAAATTAAGTAAGAAATAACGATTTTAAGTCAAATATATACCGACTCGAGCTCATAATATTTACAAAAATAGATTGTTGTGCTAAAATTGAATATATTTAAGTAATTATATCGGAGGATTTTATGATAAACGTTAATGACTTAAAGAATGGTACTGTAATTGAATATGATGGCAAGCTATGTCAGATTATTGAATTTATGCATGTACTTCAAAATAAGGTCGCATTCGTACGAGTTAAAATGAAGGACCTACGTACTGGTGCACGTATAGATACAGCATTAAAGGGCTCTGATCAGAAGTTTAAACAATGCTTCGTTGATCACCGCACTATGCAATATATTTTTAATTCAGGTGATACATATACCTTTATGGACACCGAAACATATGAGCAAATTGAGATTCCTGACTATCGTTTAGAATGGGAAAAGAATTTTTTACAAGAAGGAATGAATTGTGATGTTATGATTTATGAATCAGAGGTATTAACAATTGAACTTCCTGATAAGGTAGAATGTGTTTTAGCTCAGTGTGATCCTGCAGTTAGAGGAGATACAAAAACAAGTGCCCTTAAGGATGCTTTCTTAGAAAGTGGATTTTTAGTAAAGGTTCCTATGTTTATTGAGCAAGGAGAACGTATTATAGTATCTACAAAGACTGGCGAATATGCTGGTCGTGCATAATTAGTTTATAAAGTCAAATATATTTTAAGGAGATGATTTAACTGTTTTGTAGTTCGCTTCTTTGCAGTGACTAGCATACCAAAGGAAGATTTCTGCAAAACGGGTTTATTTTGGACATACAAACGTCAATTTCAACAGTTCCGTCGGTTCTTAGCGGAACATTTAATATACCTTTATTTTTGGTATTAATTATATTAGTTTTTTTATCAAGCTTTTTTTCAATGACTGAAACTGTATTTTCTTCAATCTCAGAGTCAAAGCTAAAAACAATGGTTGAAGAGAGAAAACCAGGTGCGAAAAAGGCTTTATATTGTGCTGATCATTTTGATAGAACGCTTACAACCTTGCTTGTTGGAAATAACATTGTAAATGTTGCATTATCAACATTTGCGGTTACATTCTTTGCAAAGCTAATAACAGGCAATGTAAACATTGAGATTATTACAACTGCAATTGTTACTGTCGTATTGCTTGTGTTTGGTGAGGTTACACCAAAATCAATTGGTAAGAAATATAATGATAAGCTAGTGCTATTCTTGGCGCCAATTATTTATGTGCTATCATTTATTTTGTATCCACTTGTTATTGTTTTCATGGGCATTCAAAGATTATTCGTCGGAAAGAAAACCCAAGAAAATCAGGTTAATGAGGATGAACTTGAAACAATATTAGATACAATGGTTGAGGATGGTGCCATTGAAGATGATGAGCACGAATTAATCAAAAACGTATTTGATTTAAATGACCGTTCAGTAGAGGATATAATGGTACCACGTGTAGATATGGTGGCTATTGATGTGGATTCTACAGCTGATGAGGTCAAGGAAATTTTTGTTAGTGAGAAGTTTTCAAGAATTCCTGTATATAAGGAAGATAAGGACCATATTGTAGGTATTTTATATGAACGTGATTTCTTAACAGCTTATATTAATAATCGTAATGTTTCTATTAAATCTTTAATGCGACCCGCAAAATTTGTAAATAAGACAATGAAGGTTGATACATTGATTTCGACATTACAAGAGGCTAAAATGCATATGGCTATTGTGTCTGGTGAATATAATGATACTTTAGGCCTTGTTACAATGGAGGATGCGCTTGAGGAAATCGTCGGTGAAATATATGATGAGCATGATGAAGGTTCAATTAAGCAAAAACTAATAAATAAGGTTGGTGAAAACCAATATTTAGTTGATGGTGAAGCGTTTGTTAGTGATATGTTTGAAGAATTAGGCATAGGTACTCCACCTGAGGACGTGTCTAAGGTTTCAACATGGTTCTTCGAATCCCATGATGAGCTTCCTAAGGTTGGAGATAAAATGATTTATATATCATGCTATACTGATGAGGATGAAGAAGGGCAATATCAAGATTACCAAAAGAAAATCACTTTAGAAATTGAAAAGGTTGATGATCGTCGTATTGAAAGCCTAATGGTTACAGTAGAGGACGCAACTAACGAAGATGTAGAAAAATATAAAGATGATAATGAAGAATAATTAGTTCATCGTTTAAACGAAAGGCACTTTAATTAGTGCTTTTTGTTTTGTCTAAAAAGGTGGTTTTTATCATTTTATTATGATTAATTAAATATAATATTGTGGTGATACTGTTGAAAAAAATATTTTTATTCGTATTTATTTGTATTCCATTCTTATTTACGAAGTCTTCATATTCTTATAATGCTAAAAGCTATGTAGTATATGATTGTAATACTCAAAGTGTAATTATGGGAGATAATATAAACGAAGTATCACTTATAGCGTCAACTACCAAAATATTAACCTGCATAGTTGCACTTGAAAATGCAGATATTTATAAAAAAATTTTAATCACAAAAGAAGATACATTAATTGAAGGATCTAAGGTGTATGTATGTGAAGGGGAAACATATACATTGCTTGATTTGCTATATGGATTAATGCTTAGGAGTGGAAATGATTGTGCAAATGCAATTGCAAGATGTGCGGTTGATGATTATGATAAATTTATTTATCTAATGAACGAAAAATGTAAAGAGCTTGGTATGAAGAATTCTTCATTTGAAAATCCGTCAGGTTTAGATAACGAGAATGAAAACAGATCAACAGCATATGAGATGGCATTACTTATGGCTTATGCGATGAATAATGAATATTTTAAGGAAATAGCCTCAAGCCATGATAAATATATTAGTTCATTAGAGGGGAAAAAATATTATTTAAAGAATAAGGATAAATCAGTTTTAAATGACGAAAGATTTATTGCGGGTAAAACCGGGTATACTAAGAAGAGTGGAAGAATTCTTGTTAATTATGCCAGTGCATATTCAAGGAATGTTGTAATAGTCACAATTAATGATTCAAATGATTGGCAAAATCATCAAAAATATTTAAATTCGTTAGAAAAATATGTTGATTATAATATAATATCTCAAGGACAATATCAAATATCTGGTCAAAATATTTATATAGAAGTACCAAAAGATATTAAAATACCTATTTTAAAAACTGAAAGTGATAAATATACATACATATTAGATATAAATAATAATTATTTAGAAATCTATTATAATGGATTATTTATTTGTAAATATAGTGTTAAAATAATGATTTTTGACACGTAATTAAAAAATATAAATCATACAATAATTAATAAAGTATGGTGAAGTTATATGTGGAAAGTAATACTTGGGATATTAGTTCCTTTTGTAGGTACCACTTTAGGTGCTATGTGTGTATGCTTATTAAGAAAGGGTTTAGGAGATAAAACATCTAAAGCGTTGAATGGCTTCGCGGCTGGAGTTATGGTAGCCGCATCAATTTGGAGCTTAATAATGCCTGCAATAGACGCCTCTTTTAAAATGGGTAGATTTGCGTTTTTTCCAGCTGCGTTAGGCTTTATGATTGGAATACTATTTTTGTTAATGCTAGATAAGGTAGAACCACATATAGTGACAAATAATAATTGTAAAGAAGTAAATAAATCAAAGATAAAAAGAACAACAAAGCTTGTATTTGCAGTAACTATTCATAATATTCCCGAAGGAATGGCAGTAGGAGCATTATTTGCGGCTTGCCTAAGCGAAAACATGCATATAGCATTTATGACCTCTTTAACACTTGCACTTGGAATAGCAATCCAAAACATACCTGAGGGTGCGATTATATCAATGCCACTACATAGCGAGGGAAAATCCAAAGCGAAGTCATTTTTTATTGGAGTATTATCTGGGGTTGTTGAACCTATAGCAGCATTAATTACTTTATCTATATCTCACATAATTGAAACTTTACTTCCCTACGTTTTAAGCTTTGCGGCAGGGACAATGATATACGTTGTAGTTGAGGAGTTAATTCCTGAGTTTAAAGAAGGTAATCAATCAAAAATTGGAGTTATATCGTTCGCTTTAGGCTTTGTTGTAATGATGATTTTAGATGTAATGTTAGGATAAATTCTAAAAATCACCTTAATATGGCTATTGTTATATGAGGTGTTTTTTTATGGATAAATATGAAATATTAGAACAATACTTTGGATATAATTCATTTAGAGGAATACAAGAAGAATGTATTGATTCAATAATGAACCAAAACGATACAATATGCGTAATGGCAACAGGTGGAGGTAAATCAATAACATTTCAAGTTCCAGGATTAATGATGGAAGGCGTTACAATTGTTATTTCTCCTTTAATATCATTAATGAATGACCAAGTTAATAATTTAAAAAAGAAAAAAATAAAGGCTATAACATTAAATTCAAATATAACACAGGATGAAGAGGCAGATGCTATTTTTAGAATAGAAAACAACGATGTTAAGTTTATCTATATTTCTCCAGAAAGACTACAAAACCCTAAGTATAAAAGGCTATTATCTAATATTGAAATATCCCAATTTGTTATTGATGAATCACATTGCTTAAGCCAGTGGGGGAAAGACTTTAGGCCAAGCTATTTAAAAATAAAGGAATATATTTCTTCACTTCCTAAAAGACCGGTAGTATCGTGTTTTACCGCCACCGCAAGTCCCCAGGTTATTGAGGATATTAAAAAAGGATTAGATATTAAACCTAAGGTTTTTAAATCATCATTTGATAGAAAAATGTTGTTTTATCAAACAATTCATATTAAAGATAAGAAGAATTATTTAAAATCATTTTTAAAAAAACATAATGATGTTTGTGGAATAGTCTATACACTTACCAGAAAGAAAGCTGAAGAAATATTTCAAGAACTCTTAGATTTAGGATATAAGGTTAGCTTATACCATGGTGGTTTAGATGATGATATTAAAAAGAAATATCAAAATGAATATTTAGGCAATGAAACTAATATAATGGTCGCTACATCAAGCTTTGGTCTTGGAATTGACAAGCCAGATATAAGATATATTATTAATTATGATTTACCAGAATCAATTGATGACCTTTCCCAGCAACAAGGTCGCTGCTCAAGAGATGGTGGTCCAGGGCTATGTGTTCTTTTGTATAATGAATCAGATATTTATGTTAATGAATATTTTATTAATCAGCTTGAGTGGGATGAACAGTTAACAAAAGAAGAGATTAAGGAACTTAAGAAAATAAAAAGAAAAAAGCTTAAAGATGTAATAGAATACGCAACTACTAAAAGATGCTTACACGAGTATCTTGTTTCATATTATGGTGAGCTTTATATGTCGTATTGTAATAATTGTTCAAATTGTATTGATCAATATGAATATATAGATGTAATTTATGATGCAAAAACAATATTGTTATTTGTAAGAAGTATAAATAATCGTTTTGGTTCTAATGTAATAGCTGAGGCCTTAGTTGGAATAAAAAGCCCAACTGTTAAAAGGAATAATTTAAATTATAATCGGTATTTTAATAAAATAAAGAAAGATAAAGATTATGTTAAAGAAATAATAGTATCATTAATCAATGACGGATATTTAAAAAAGGATAGTAAAGAATATCCTACCTTAGAAATTACATCAAGTTTTAATGATTTTTTTGATTTAAAAGAATATAAAATAAAAGTATTTAAGGATAGTAATATTTTTGATTTAATATTAAATCCAAAGACAATTGAGGATAAGCTATTAAATTTTAGAGATATAAAGGCTAGAAGATTAGGATTGCCTAATTATATGGTTTTAAAGGAGGATACAATTAAGCAAATTGTAAGAATGAAGCCAAAAACTAAATACGATCTATTGAAAATAAACGGAATAGGTGAAAAAACTGTAGAAAAGTATGGAAATGAGATTTTAAGCATTGTCAATAAATAAGAAAATTATTATATATTATATTATAAGCAGTTAAAGAATGTATTTTACATTATTATGTGGTATACTTAAGACAAGGTGATTTTTATGAAGTATGCAGTAATAAAAAAATGTGATATAGCCAATGGTCCAGGGGTAAGAGTATCCTTATTCGTTTCTGGATGTAGACACCATTGTAAGGGGTGCTTCAACGAGGTAGCATGGGATTTTAATTATGGCAATGATTTTACAGTTGATGTTCAAAAAGAAATTTTAGAAGCATTAAAGCCAGATTATATAACAGGTATAACATTACTTGGAGGTGAACCATTTGAACCGGAAAATCAAAGAGGACTATTACCATTTTTAAAAGAAATAAGAGCACTTTATCCAAATAAAACTATTTGGTCATATACAGGATTTTTATTAGACAAGGAAATTCTTGGAGATTCAAGAGCTAATTGTGAGGTTACAAAGGAATTTCTTGAGCAAATAGATATGCTAGTAGATGGTCGCTTTGTTGAAGAAAAAAAGGATATTACCTTACTTTTTAAAGGCTCATCTAATCAAAGGATTATAGATGTTAAGGAAACCTTAAAAAAGGGAAAAATCGTATTATCGGAGCTTAACAATGGAAAAAATTAAGCTTAGACCACATCACTTATTATGCCAGGAATTTTTTGTTGGACATGGATATAGTGATGAATTTGTAAGAAATTTAGATTCTATTATTCAAGAATTGAGAACAAATAATCCAATTGTTGAAATTATAGATACAAATGATGATGTTTGTAAGTGTTGTCCTAACCTAATAAATGGGAAATGTAAGGATATTGATAAGGTTAAAGTATATGATCAAAATGTGTCAAAGCTAGCAGATTTCAATTATACAACCTATAATTATAATGATTTAAGACAAGCTATTTTAGATAAAATAGTAAAATCATCTATCGATATAAAGAATATATGCAAGGATTGTTGCTGGATTAATATTTGTGAAGAAATTAGGAAGAAGATGAAGTAATGGATTTTAATAGTGTTTTAGATAAAAGATTTTCAGTAAGAGATTTTAAAGAAGATTGTCCAACAGATGATGTAATAGACAAACTTCTAAGTGTAATTAATAAAGCTCCAAGTGCTAAAAATATTCAACCATATCATGTTAGAGTTTTAAAATCAAAGGAGTCGTTAGATAAAATAAGAGGCATAACTAAAAGCGCATATAACGCACCTATTGTTTTAATGCTAACTGCTGTGACAAATGATACATGGAAAAATTCATATTCAGGTTATGATACTGGTGCGATAGATTGTGCAATACTTGCAACATACTTAATGCTTGAGGCTACAAATTTAGGTCTTGACAGTGTTTTTGTATGCTGGTTTAATGAAGAAAAAATAAAAGAGGAATTTAGTATTGAAGGAGAACAGGTTGTATGCTTACTTCCAATTGGATATAGACAGGATGATGTTGTTCCTTCAGAATCGCATTTTAAGAAAAAGGATTTAAATGAGATTGTGATTAAATGCTAAATGGTAATAGTATATGATTTTAAATTATGATTCTTACGCTTCTAATAATCCAAAGGATAAGGAAGCCTTTAATGATGCAACTTTAATTGGTAACGGCTTTATGGGGGCTACAATTTATGGTCATCCATATAAAGAAAAAGTAATCCTAAACGAGGATTCTTTTTGGCTTGGTAAAAAAAATCGTAAAAGAGAGAACAAAGATTTTTATAAGTACTATCCTAAAATAAAGGAATTAGTGAATAATAATCAAATAAAGGAAGCTGAACGCTTGCTAAAGCTTGCTTCATTTTCATCTGGTGGAGAAGCGATTTATAGTGTTGCAGGAAGAATGGAAATTGATTTTTTAGATAAAGGCGAGGTATCAAGCTATTCACGTACATTAAATTTAGATGATGCTATATGTAATGTTTCTTACGAGATAAATGGAAACAAAATAGAAAGAGAAGCCTTTGCATCATATAAGGATATGGTTTTAGCTTTCAATATTAAATCAGAAAAGCCGGTTTCATTTGATATAACATTAGATAAGGAAAAATTAGTTGATAGAATAGTTGCGAAAGATGATACGATAACCTTAACATATGACTATAATAAGAAAGATAAGCTTGCGATTGTAGCTAAAGTTGTATCCGATGGTGTGCTTGAATCAATTGGTCAAAATATATGTGTAAAAGACAGTATAAATACTTGTATTTATTTAGCCTTACGTACAACCTTTTATTCTAAAAATCCTATAGCATTCTGTAAGAAAAAGGTTAATTCTTTAGATTATGAAGCATTAAAGCTAAGACATATAGAAGATTATCATAGTATTTATTATAAAAGTAGTTTAACTACATCATCTAAAAAGATAAATGAGCTATATGCATTTGCTAGATATTTAATGATATCATCATCAAGGAAAAATTCAAATCCCGCTAATTTACAAGGTATATGGTGTCAAGATATATTCCCTGCGTGGGATAGTAAATTTACAATTAATATTAACCTAGAAATGAATTACTGGTTCACATTAAGATCAAATCTTTTAGATTGCCTACCTCCTTATTTTAGCTTATTAAAAAGAATTCATAAGAACGGGAAAAGGCTATCTAAAAAAATGTATCATGCAAATGGCTTTTGTGCATTCCACAATAGTGATATTTATGGTGACTGTGCTCCTCAGGATAAATACCTTCCTGCAACATATTGGCCACTTGGTGGAGCTTGGCTTTCTTTAATGATTTATGATTATTATACATATACTAAGGATATAAAATTTTTAAAGAAGTATATTTATATACTTAATGATTCATGCCGTTTTTTTGCGAATGTTTTGGAGAAAAATGAGGAAGGCTGTTATGTCTTAAATCCATCACTTTCTCCTGAAAATAGTTATATTTTAGATGGTGATATTTGTCATATTTGCAAAGGTTGTACGATGGATGCGCAAATTTTGGATGATTTATTTAGCTATACTAAGTATGCATATAAAGCTTTAAACAAAAAACTTCCTTTAGAATTTGAGGATATTTTAGCGAATTTACCAAAAAACAAAATAAGTCAAAATAAGACAATTTGTGAGTGGAATGATGATTATACTGAGGCTGAACCAGGCCATAGACATATATCAATGCTTTATGGCTTATATCCGTCTAGTCAAATAACAGAAAAGGATAAAGAACTATTTGAAGCTGCCAAAAATACGATAGATAGACGTCTATCTAATGGTGGTGGTCACACTGGTTGGTCTAAAGCATGGATTATATGCTTCTATGCTAGATTAAATCAAGGTGAGCTTGCATATAAGACACTTGATGAGATGATTGAAAAATCAATTAGTAAAGGATATTTAGATTTGCATCCGCCTTTTCAAATCGATGGTAATTTCGGCATTGCAGCTGGAATTAATGAAATGATAATTAGAGAAGTAGACGATTGTGTAGAATTACTTCCTGCAATTTGTGAGGAGCTTTCTAGTGGAGAGCTTAAGGGTATACGAATTAAAGGCGATGCCATTTTAGATATTAAGTGGGATAATATGAAGCTTACTAGTGTAGACATTAAAGCTAATAAGGATATTAAATTAAAACTTAAATGTAAAAATACAAGCATACAATTAAAAGGTAGTTATTTGATAAAAAAAGGAGAAAAATTACAAATAGCAGAGTAAGGTATGGTAATATTTAGGTTAACATTAAATTATTTTGAAAAAAATTCATCAAAAAACACGATTTAATGTATAAAAAATATTGCAAATGCTAATTAAAAGAATTATAATTAGACTAGTAATGAAAAACAAAGAAATAGAATTTATAATTTTTGAGCTATATCCTTAAAAACTTGTTCACTTCCTTGGTTTTATTGTTATGAATATTTAGTGAGGAGGTGCAAGTATGACAGGTAAGGTAAAATGGTTTAATTCGGAAAAGGGCTATGGATTTATCAGTGTTGAAGGACAGGATGATGTATTCGTTCACTTTTCTGCAATTAATATGCCAGGGCATAAGGATTTAGTTGAAGGACAAATTGTTTCTTTTGATTTAACCGAAGGCAAACGCGGTATGCAAGCAGCAAATGTTAATATTGTTGAATAATCAATGATATTATTGGGATGTGTGATCACATCCTTTTTAAATAATTAATTTATGAGGTTATATATGCTAAAATATGAAATTAAGACAAAGCTTAGAACATCAGATTATGATAAATATGATCGAATTAAAATGCATTCGATTCTAGATGTTTTTCAAGATCTTGCGGGGGACCATGCAGAAGAACTAAATATAGGATATAGCTTAATGAAGGAAAAAAAACTAATATGGGTACTTGTTAGTCAAGAGGTTCGAATTGTTGGGAATGTTCCTTATGGAAAGGAAGTTACATTAAGAACATGGCCTGCAGAAAAGGGACGAGCTGATTTTATAAGATATTATGAAATAGAAACTGAATGTGGCGACTCAGTTGTTGAGGCTATTTCAAAATGGGTAGTTGTAAACTATGAAACTAGAAGAATAGAACGTGCTAGCGAGGTAAATTATGAAGGTGAGCTTTACCCTAAAAGGCCAATTGAAAGTATTAATAAACTAAAGATTTCAATTCCTCATACAAAGAAATTTATTAAGTCATATAAGGTTTTAAATGATGATATTGATCATAATGGTCATATGAATAATGCAAATTATGTTAAATTAATATATAATAGTATAGAACTATCAAAGGATAATTATATAAAAAATATCCACATTGATTATTTAAAAGAAGCTATGCTAGGTGATACAATTGACTTGTATTCATTTGAAGATACAGAGAATACTTATTATGTAGGCTATGTTAATTTAGTTCAAGTATTTATTGCCAGCATAAAGAAGGAGAAATAATATGCAAGATTTTTTAAATTTTATTAATAAAGCTAAAACTCAATATCACGCAACATATGAATTATCACAAATTCTTAAAAGTAGTGGATATACTCTTATAAATGAGGATGATGATTACAATCTTAAGCCAAACTCTAAGTATTATGTTATAAGAAATAATTCATCTATTTTAGCATTTAAAACCCCTAATGATATTAATAATACAGTATTAAAAATAGTAGCGTCACATACTGATTCGCCTACACTAAAGGTTAAACCAAATAACATGTTGACCCTATCTAATTATTCATCACTTAATGTAGAGGTATATGGTGGGCCTATTTATTCTTCATTTTTTGATAGACCACTATCACTTGCAGGTAGAGTATTTACAAATACTAAGGATGGTATTAAAGAGAACTTATTTGATATTGATAGAGATTTACTAGTAATCCCTAATGAATGTATCCACTTTAATAGAGATGTAAATAGTGGAAAAAATTACAACCCTCAAATTGATTTGATCCCTCTTTTGGGCGTGAAGGATTCAAAGCTAGACACGATTATAGCTAATGAACTTAATGTAAAAGAAGAAGATATATTATCATACGATTTACAGGTATATAATCGCTTTAGAGGTAGTGTAATAGGCGCAAATAAAGAGTATTTTATGGCACCACAAATTGATAATTTAGAAAGTGCATATGCTACCCTTTATGGCTTCTTGAAATCAAGCGATGAGAGTTCATTTAATGTATGGGTTGCCTTTGATAATGAAGAGGTTGGGTCTGGTACCAAACAAGGTGCACATTCTGACTTCCTATCAGCTAACCTAAAAAGAGCGTTTACTAGTTTAAATGCTTCAAATGAAGCATATTATCAGGCAATAGCTAAAGGAATTCTTGTTTCTTGTGATAATGCCCATGCAGTTCATCCAAATGATATTGGAAAAACAGATTCATTAAATAAAGTATTTATGAATGAAGGTATCGTTATTAAGCATAATGCTAATCAAGCATATACAACAGATGGATTAACAGCTGCTATAATTAAAAAGATTTTTAAGGATAATAATATTAAATATCAAGATTTTACAAATCGTTCTGACGTAAGAGGTGGATCAACACTTGGTGCGATTTCACTTCAAAATGTTTCAATTAAATCAGTAGATATTGGTCTTGCTCAGCTTGCAATGCATTCTGCTTGTGAAACTGCTGGTACAAAGGATTTAGATACCTTAGTACGTGGTATGCAAGCATTCTATGATTATAAGATTTCAGGTTTAGTAAAGGGAAAGTAATAAATATAAATAGAGGAAGGAGAAAAGGGAAGATGACATTTATTAATAAGGAAGTTGCGATGGAGTACCTAGGAGGGATGGAGGCTATATTTGATAAAATCTCCAAATCATTCCTTGAATCCTATAAGGATTTTAAAGAGAAGGTTTTGACCTCTCTTGAGGAGGAAAAGGAATCATTTTCCGATTATATGACTAGTAGCTTGTATAATGAAATCCACTCAATTAAGGGAATAACCTTGAATATGGGTATGATTGCTCTTTACGATTGTACAACAAGTATATTAAAGGATTTGAAAGAAAACATCGTAGATACACAAAAAATAGCGTCAATGCTTGATGTGTTTGACGCTACTTATAATGAACTTAAAGAAATCATTTCTTAAGCTCTAGTTTAGATATTAAATTGATATCAGGGTCAATAAAAATTGTTTTTTCTCCTTTTATGGATACAAAACAGTTTTTATGTCCTGGTATTTTTTTAATGTTCCTAGCTTTAGTATAGTTTACTGGTACAGAAGAAGAATCACGGGCTTCTGAAAAATAAGCTGCTAGATTGGCACATGTTCTAATATCATATTCTGTATAGTCTCCCTCTTTCCTTAAAAGAACGTGACTACCAGGAATATCCTTAACATGAAACCATAATTCGTTAGGACGAGCCATTTTGTTAGTTACGATATCGTTTTGGACATTGTTTTTTCCGACTAATACCTCTGCACCATCATTTAGGATATAGGTTGTTATTTTTGGCTTTTGAAGTTTTTCTGGCTTTGATTTTGAAATCAAGTATTTATTATCAATTAATTCCTGCTGAATTTCAAGTGCATCCTTTAGGTCACATATTTTTATTTGAGCTTTTAAAATATTAAAATATGCAAGTTCATCATCGATATTCTTAAGTTGTTCATTGATATGCACTATTGCATTTTTAGCCTTTTGATACTTTTTGAAATATAGCTTAGAATTTCCCATTAAATCATAACGTGGATCTAATGTGATATCGACCATTTCGTTAGTATAATAGTTTAAGACACTAATTTTATTTTGATGACTTTTTTGATAGCTATTAGCGATTAAAAGCTCTCCATATAATCGATACGTATCTTTATTCTCAGCATTTTGAAGCTCAAGCATTAATTTAGTTTTCTTTTGATTATTTCTTGTGATTTGTTTATCGATAAAATTTTCAAGGTTTCCAGTTTTTGATTTTATTCGTTCGCGTAATGCCTCATCCTTATAAAATGTATCTAGTAAGGAAGAATAAGAAGGAAAACTCTGACTATTATCAACACTATAATAGGTAATGTCATTCTTTTTACCATTAAAGAATAAGCTAGGACTATCCTCATTAATGATTTCATATAGCTTTTCTTGAGGATTTTTATAGTTATATGCATAGATTGCAGCTTGTTGAGATAAGCCTAATACATGACTTGTTGCATCCTTAGGAGATTCCCAATTATTGGCTTCATTGATAAAAGCCTCCTTTGTTAAGGAAAAAGGATTGATTTTGCCAAGAGTATCGGGGAATTCGTATTTTGCATTAGGTATGATGGTTCGTAACTCACCAATGCCTAAATGGTGAAATGATTCGATAATGATTCCATTTTCTACTACAATTAAATTGGAATATCTTCCTAGTATTTCAATGATTAATGATTTTTTTTCAAAATCTCCCATATCATTATACTTTGAGCATTCAATTACCATTACACGATCTGTTTCATGAGTGTAAATATTATTAATTTGACTACCTTCAAAATATTTTCTTAGAAGCATAGTAAAGCTTTTAGGCTCTCGTGGGAAATCATATGACTCATTTGTAATATGAACCCTAGGATAATTGGCAGATAGAGATATTAGAAGCTTATAGTTTTCTTTATTTCTTCTTACTGTAAAAAGAAATTCATTGTCTGATGCTTCTTGAATTTTATTAATTTTACCTGTATTAAGCATTTTTAATTCATTAGTTAGCTTATAAAATAATATTCCATCTAGTGCCATATTAATACCTCACGTTTCTTTTCAATTATACCATGTTTATTATTAATTAGCATCTTAAAAATATTGTGGCTTCATAAAAATAAAAAATTATTAAAACTGGTGTTGGATATAATAAAAATAAGATACTTGAATCTTTTTTTAAAAAGAGTATAATTAAAACGTCTTAAGGAACCCAAAAAGGGTCTAAAAAGAAAGGAATTAAATATGAAAAATAAAAAAATTATTACAAAAATGGTTACGCTAGCCATTTTAACTGCACTGATTGTAGTATTGCAGATGATTGCTCAATTTATGAAAATTGGTGAGTTTCAAATTTCATTAGTGTTGGTTCCAATTGCGATTGGAGCTATTATGTATGGTCCACTAGCAGGAACCTATTTAGGACTTGTCTTTGGTGGTGTTGTTTTATTAAATGGAGATGCAGCGGGTTTTCTAGCAATAAATGCATTTGGAACTGTTGTGACTGTTCTTGGGAAAGGTGCACTTGCTGGATGTGCTTCAGGCTGGGTATTTAAGGCACTTAAGAGAAAATCAAGAATATGGGGCATTATTTTAGCCTCTATAGTGGCTCCTGTTGTAAATACCGGGCTTTTCGCACTAGCGTCATTTACAATATTTCACAATACAATGGTCGCTTGGGCTGGAGAAGGAGCAAGCGTATTTACATTTGTTATGGTGACGATGATTGGTGTTAATTTCTTCGTTGAGTTTGGAATTACTACAGTTCTATCACCAACAATTGTAAGAATTGTTGAAATAGCTAATCAGCAATTAAATTTAGGAATCTTTGATTCTAATAGCTATAACAAAGAATCAGAAGAAGATATTATAAATAATACATCATCAAACATTTATAATTTTGATGATGATGATAAAATGGTGAAATAAGATTAATGATGACTTTAGACGACTATAAAAAAAACTTTATAATAAGATATGACTATGAGTCATATTTAAAATACTTTAGTAGTAAGGATTTTGATGGCTTAAAAGCTGAAAAAATCTCTTTTAAGTCTATTCATGGTGATATCTTGAAGGGAAATATCTATTACTATGATGGATACGATAAGGATAAATTAATAGTTTTTGTTCATGGAATTGGTCCTGGGCATTTAAGCTATATGAGAGAAATCGAATATTTATGTAAAAATAATTTTCGTGTTTTAGCATATGATATGACTGGTACAGGCATGAGTGATGGAGATACAATTTACGGTCTATCTGAGGCTCTTGCGGATTTAGATTATGCGCTTGATTATGTATGGTCAAGTGAAGAACTAAAAAACTTAGAAATATCAGTTATAGGACATAGCTTGGGAGCATACGCTTCACTTAATATTGCTTATTACAAGCCAAATATTAAAAATATAGTCGCAATATCAGGATTTGAATCCTTATCAACTTTAGCAAATTCATTTGGTGTAAAAAATGATGAGCTTTTAAATTATGAAAAAAGCGTTAATCCTGGATATGCAATAAGCCTAGGAATAGAAGCTATTGATGCATATAAAGGTAATATGCTAATTATTCATTCTAATGATGATAATATAGTTAATCCTATTGTAGGTATTAACTACATTAAAGAGCTTACTGCTAATAAAAATGTTAAATATTTATTAGTTGATTCTAAAGGTCATAATCCAAATTACAAAGAAACTGCTGTTATGTATATGGCTTCAACAATGAAAGACTTTAATACAAAAGTACAAACAGGGTTAATTAAGACAGAACAAGAAAAAATAAAGTACTTTCAAAATGTTGATTTTTATAAAATGACAGAACAGGATGAAAATATATTCTCACAAATTATAGATATACTAAAAGAATAGGGGAAGAGCAATGATACTATTAGTTGATGCAGGAAATTCAAATATTGTATGTGGTTTATCAGATGGTATAAAGGTACTAAAAACATATCGTTTTAAGACCTTAACTATTAAAACATCAGATGAATTATTTATATTGTTTAAAACCTTGATTGAAGAGAAGTTTGATTCAGTAATTATTTCAAGCGTAGTACCAATCGTTACATCGGCATTAAATAAGATGTTTAGCAATAATTATGGAATAAATCCAATGATTTTAGGACCTGGGATTAAAACAGGAATTATGCTTAAGGCAGATGATCCTAAAACCGTAGGTGCTGATTTAATTTGTGATGTAGCTGGAGCTCATAGGAATTATGAAAAATCAATTATTGTAGATATGGGTACTGCTACAAAATATATATATCAGAATAAAAATTCATTTATGGGTGTTGCAATTGCACCTGGAGTATCAATTTCGATGAAAGCACTAGTTGACGGTGCTGCATTACTTCCAGCAATTGAGCTTCAAACTCCAGAGACCGTACTTGGTAAAAATACTATTTCATGTATGCAATCAGGAATCATTTATGGTGCAGCTTCTCAGGTTGATGGAATGATTGACAGAATTAAAGAGGAAATTAAATGTGATGACATACCTGTAATTGCAACTGGCGGATTAGCTAAAATTATTGTACCTCTTTGTAAGCATAAAATAGTTTATAATGAAAACCTAGTTTTAGAAGGACTTTTAGAAATCCATAATAAGAATATTAAATAAAATTGAAGGGATGGTTTTACGTCCCTTCAAGCATTTATTATTTATTTGAATAAAAAATGTAAATTTTACCGAAAAAAATTCAATTTTAGTTGAATAAATTAAGCTTAACGTCTTTACTATTTTCAAAAAAAACGATATAATATTAGAAATAGAGAAAATGAAATTGATTTGAAAGTGGAAGTATGCTAGAATAAAGTGGGTTTATGATGAGGTTTAAACTATGAAGCTTAATGACAAAGGATTATTAATAGTCTTATCTGGGCCATCTGGTGTAGGAAAGGGTACAGTTAGAAAAGCTCTTTTTGAGATGCCAGAGCAGAATTTTGTTTATTCTGTCTCTATGACAACAAGGAAAATGCGGCCAGGAGAAATTGATGGTAAGGACTATTACTTCGTATCACGTGAAGAATTCGAGCAAAAAATTAAAGAAGGCAAATTCCTAGAGCATGCAGAGTTCGTAGGAAATTACTATGGAACCCCTCTTGACAAGGTTAATGAGCAGCTTGAAATGGGGAAGGAAGTAATCCTAGAAATTGAGGTTGAGGGTGCCTTACAGGTAAGAGAAAAATGTAAGGATGCAGTTTTCATTTTCCTTGCGCCTCCAGGACGTCAAGCATTGTATGATAGATTAAAAAGACGTGGTACAGAATCTGAAGAGGTTATTCAGGAAAGAATCGATAAAGCTAATCGTGAATTTAAACTTGCGTTTAAATATGATTATATTGTAATTAATGATGAGGTTAGAAATGCTGCGGACAGAATAATGGCAATTATTCGTGCTGAGCATGCAAAAACAGAACGTTCTATTCATAGGTATTTAGAATTACTAGATGAAGAACAATAATATATGAAAGGATGATATTTATGGCAAAAAGAGTAAATAAAGAAGGAATGCGCTATCCATCAGTTGATAAGCTACTAGATAAGGTTAATTCAAAATATAAATTAGCATATATTGCAGCTAAGCGTGCTAAGATTATCGAAGAGGAAAACTATTGTGCTGATGAAAACTCTATTTGCGCTAAGCCTGTTGGTCAAGCACTAGAGGAAGTACTTGATGATCTAGTTAAATGTGAATTTGAAGAATAAGCAATTAGGCTTATTCTTTTATTCTTTTAGGAGGTGAAAACATGAATGATACCTTACGTGAGCATTTAAAGCAACTACCAGATAAGCCTGGATGCTATCTTATGAAGGATAAAACTGGAAGAATTATTTATGTTGGCAAGGCTAAGGTATTAAAAAATCGTGTAAAATCCTATTTTACAGGTGCTCATAACTTAAAAACTACTAAGCTAGTATCAGAAATAGATGATTTTGAATATATTATTACTAAATCAGAAATTGAATCGCTTGTGTTGGAAATTAATTTAATTAAGCAGCATGATCCTAAATACAATATCATGCTTACAGATGATAAAACCTATCCGTATATTTTACTTACAAATGAGACTTATCCGCGTTTAATAGTTGTTAGAACAAAAACAAAGACTAAAAAATCTGGGCATTACTTTGGACCATATCCAAATGTTAATGCGGCTAGAAGGACATGCGAATTATTAAATAAAATATATCCATTTAGAAAATGTCAAGCCTTGCCTAAAAAGGAATGCTTATATTATCACATTCATCAATGTAATGGGCCTTGTATTAATAAGGATGTAGACTACAGCCAACATTCGAAGGATGTAATTTCTTTCTTGAATGGCTCAACGAAAAATATAATCGATGATTTAAAAAAGGAAATGCTAGCAGCATCCGATAATTGTGACTTTGAAAGAGCAGGTGCATATAGAGATTTAATTAGAGATATTGAAACCACAACTAATAAGCAAATCATTTCAACAAATGACTTAAAAAGCAAGGATGTGTTTGGATTCTTTGTCTCTGAGGATGAAATATCAGTACATGTCTTATATATAAGGAATGGATCTATTGTTGAAAATTATCATACTAATTTTACATATATTCTAGATAGTGAAACAGTAATATCAGATTTTATTTTAAATTTCTATTCTGATGATAAATTTAAACCATCTGAAATCATTACAACATTTAACGTAGATGTAGAATTGTTAGAAAAACAAATTGGAAAGACAATAACTATTCCGCAAAAGGGCGTTAAATTATCACTTGCAAATATGGCCAATGAAAATGCTAAAAAAGATTATATAGATATGAAAAATATCTATAAATCAAAGATTTTAAAGAAAATGGATACTATTGAGGAGCTAGGTAATTTATTAGGAATACCTACTCCATATCATATAGAGGCCTTTGATAATTCAAATTTATTTGGAGAATATCCAGTATCTGCAATGGTTGTATATAAAAATGGTAAACCATCTAAGAAGGATTATCGTAAGTACCATATTAAAACTGTAAAGGGCGCAAACGATTACGAATCAATGAAGGAGGTTATTTATAGAAGATATTTAAGACTTCAAATGGAAAATTCTCCTCTTCCGGATTTGATTGTAATGGATGGTGGAGAAATTCAGGTAAACGCCGCACTTGAGATTTTACAGGTATTAAATGTAAATGTACCAGTAATGGGTATTATGAAGGATGAACATCATAAGGCTAAATCAATTATTTATAATAACAAAGAGATTTTGTTAGATAAAAATACAGATTTATATCTTTTGCTTGTAAATATCTCGCAAACGGTTCATGATTTTGCAATTAGCTTTTTTAGGAGTCAAAAAGCAAAAGGCTTCTTTTCATCTCGACTTGATGGAATTAAAGGTGTTGGCCCTAAAAAGAAAGAAGCAATTCTTAAAAGATTTATTAATGTAGAGGGAATGATAAATGGTACGATAGAGGAGTATAAGAGTATAGGTATTAATGAAGAGCTAAGATCTAATATAATTGCTCATTTGAGTAAAAAAGATGAAGAAGAGTAATTTTCTAGCTTGTGGCAATTAGATATTATATTGCATATAATAAATTGACCAGGAGTTGAAAGGTTGAATCAAATACTAACCGAACGGGAGAAAGAAATATTTAATTTATTAGTCAAGTCATATACGACAGCTGAAATAGCTCAAAAATTAAATATATCAACTAAAACGGCCCGAAATCATATATCAAATGTAATTGGTAAGCTTGGGGTTAAGTCTCGTACACAAGCTATTATTATGTTAATAAAAAGTGGATTAATCAAATTAGATTAACCATTTTTTTAACAAAAAAATATAGTCAAACATATTATTCCATATTTTTCATTTAATTTATGCTAAAAATGATTAGACGAAAGGATGATAGGATGAATATTAAGATAATAGGGCCAATAGATTTTGAAGAGGACGAAAATTTAGAAAAAACAAAATTGTTTGGTTCTCCAGTTTTTCCAAAACGATTTATAAGGAAAAGACATTTAGAAAATTATTATTTTTTGATGCAAATAAATATAGGAAAACTTAAGGATAAATTAAACTTGCCTGATGATGGATTTTTGTATGTATTTATAGATATCACGACTAACAAGCCAAAAATATTATATACAGCGGAAGTTATTTCTGAATGTGTAGATGATATTGATGAGCCATTTAATGAGGGTGAGTTTAAAGCATTATATATAGAGGATGGAAATTTAGATTCCTATATTCTTAAGCACGAGGATGAGATGGTTACAATAATTTCTTTAAGACCTCAAGATTTACCAGATGGATATTTACCTAGATATAGAGAGTATGATAATTTAAAAATTAAAATCCCTTATATTGATCTAGGTCAATGCAATTTTTCATATGCAACACTAGAACTTAATCATAAAATATAATTAATTAAAGCCTTCAATATGGTATAATAGGTCCATTTTGAAGGTCTTTTTTTAAAAGAAGATTGTTATATATATTAATACTATTTTAATTGAGAACAAATTAGAATTGTAGTAAAATATTAATACTTGAGGTGTTTTTTATGAGACTAGAGGTTAAGGATAGATATTTATATAATGAAGGAAAGCCATTTTTTTATTTAGGTGACACTGCTTGGCTTTTATTTGATAAATTAAGCGAAGAAGATATAATATTATATTTAAAGAATCGTAAGAGCTTAGGCTACAATGTTATTCAGTCAGTTCTTGTATATTCTCTTCCTGATAAGGTGTTAGAAAACGGAATGCCTGCAGGTATTCGTAATCCATACGATATTTCGTATTGGAATTTTATTAAAAAGATGGTTAATTATGCAAATGAATTAGGACTTTGTTTTGCATTATTACCATGCTGGGGCCATTTTATTAAGGATCGTACCGTAAATGAAAATAATGCGTTGGAATATGCTGAGTTTTTAGCAAAATTCTTTAAGGACTGCTCAAATATTATTTGGGTTATAGGTGGAGATATAAGAGGTGACGTTAATAATAAAGCTTTTAATATCCTAGGTACTACACTAAAAAGGAATAATCCAGATAAGCTTGTTACATATCACCCATTTGGTCGTACAGGCTCATATTTATGGTTCAATGATGCGGAGTGGTTAGATTTTAATATGTTTCAATCAGGACATAGAAGATATGATCAATTAAATCTTGGTGCATGGGATGATAAGAATAGTAATGAGGATTCCTTTGGTGAGGATAACTGGAGGTATGTAGCTAAGAATAATTCATATAAGAATGTAAAGCCTTGCTTAGACGCGGAGCCTTCTTATGAGGGAATTGTTCAAGGACTACATGATACTCATGAGCCATATTGGGAAGCCCACGACATTAGAAGATATGCTTATTGGTCAGTATTTGAAGGTGCATGTGGCTTTACGTATGGGCACAATGCAATTATCCAATTTTATAATGGAACGGAGCTAAATCCAGCATATGGCGTACGTGAAACATGGAAGGAGGCTCTTGGTGCAGAGGGTGGTCTTCAAATGAGAATTCTTAAGGAATTGTTTTATGAATATGAACTATATAAGGCTACACCTCATCCAGAGTATATATTAAATCAACATGAAAGATACCATCGAACATCAGTAATGGCTTCTATGAATATGATGATTTTATATACTTATTCCGGGGACAAACTAGATATTGATTTAAAGGATTATAAGAATAAATCTTTTGATGTTTATTTTATGAATCCTACAGGAGATTCTAAAGCATATATGGGAACCTATTCTAATTTAGAAAGTATTACATTACGTCCTACAAGAAGAAACGAATTATCTAATGATTGGATTATTATTTTAGATTTTAAAGAGGAAAATTATGAGTAATTTAAGTAAGTTTAAGATATTAACCTTTATCAGATATTTCGCTGAATCCTTGTTTTTCCCGTTTATTAGCTTATATCTTCAATCAGTCGGCTTTAAAACTAGTCAAATTGGTATGATGATTGGACTTATACCACTAGCTGGATTAATTGTTAATCCTATTTATTCACATTTTTGTAAAAGTTATAAAATTACTAAAAATACATTATTAGTAATGTCTTTAATTGAGGCTGGACTTGTTATATTATTAACCTTAAATAATAGCTTTGGCTATTGTTTAACATTATTGATATTAATTGCAGTTATATCAAGCTCAAATTTTGGATTAATTGATTCATTGTTAACAAAGGTAGCTATTGATAATTCAAGGACTTTTTCTTCAATTAGAATATTTGGCTCAACAGCCTATATGATTGGTTCATTTGTGGCATTATATATTGCTAAATGGATTACCTATAATGGATTATTTTATATAGCTGCAGGCCTATTTGCTATAACATCATTTTTATACTTTATTTGCTCATCACCTATGGAAGAAGAAACAAAAAAAGAAAGTGGTAGTTTTAAAGAGGTTATTAGTAATAGACTATTTATACTGTATTTAGTTTTCTATGTTTTATTAATTGGTTCGATGCAAATAGGTGATGATTTTTTTGCCCTTTATATTACCTCTAAGGGAGCACCTGATGTATATTATTCAAACACAATGCTTGGGTTTATCTTTGTTGAAATTGTTACGATGGCAATATTATCTAAATTTTCAGATAAGATTCCTAAAATGAAGCTTTTCTTTATTGGTGGTGGAGTTTTAGTTTTAAGATTAGTATTACAAGCGATGCCTTTTATGAATGTATATGCATTAATTGCTTCGCAGTTATTAAGAGGAATTACTTGGGCAATTGCTTTGTTTGTATCATCAAGCTTTGTCTTAAAAATTTTAGGTGATAAAAATGCAACTAGGGGAATAATGCTTATTATGATGATTCAGCAAATATATACATCTTTATTTAAGTTTGCTGGTGGATATATAATAGAAATGATTGGATACGCTAATTTTTATTTAATTATTCTAATCATTGTAGTAATAGTTTACGTGTATTATTTCTGGTTTTATTTTAATAATAAGCAAATATTGAATCAAAAATTTTAAAATAATATAGGCGATTATACGCCTATATTTTTTTGCTATTCACTAAAATTATGGCTTATTAAAGGCAATTCTCTTAAAAATAGAGAGGAGAAATTTATGTTCTAAAACGAATAGACAACTGCTCCCTTAACTAAATTAAAGCGTCTTGGTATAATTTCCGTGGTTAATTTGGAGAATAGTATGAAAGTGGTTAATTTGGAGAATAGTATGAAAAAGGAAATTATTTATTATAGTGATGAGCTTAATGATGAATTTGCCGGTGATTCGATTGTAGCCAAAAAAATTGATAAGAACTATGTATATATACATAAATCTTTATTTAAGAAATTTACTCATTTTTTTTGGTATCGAATTATTGCATATCCATTAGCTTATCTATATTTAAAAATTGTATATCATCATAAAATTGTTAATAGAAAGGTTTTAAAAAAATATAAAAAAACCGGCTATTTCATTTATGGAAATCATACACATAATATTGGAGACGCATTAATTCCAACTATGGTTAATAGGACAAAGGATACTTATGTTATTGTTCATCCTAATAATGTATCTATGCCTGTGCTTGGAAAAATAACGCCATCAATAGGAGCAATTCCTCTTCCTGGTGATATTGAATCAACAAGGAATTTTATGGATTGCCTGAAATATCGTCTTGAGCATAAATGTGCAATTATGATTTATCCGGAGGCTCATATTTGGCCATATTATACAAAAATAAGACCATTTAAGGATCAATCATTTAGATATCCAGTGAATTATAATGTACCAACCTTTACTTTGACTAATGTTTATAAAAAAAGAAAAATATCCAAAAAGCCAAAAATTGTAACTTACATTGATGGACCGTTCTTTCCAAATGAAGAAAGTAGTGCGAGTGATAAAAGAAAAGAATTAAGAGATTTGTGCTACAATCAAATGGTCTTAAGAAGTAAGGAAAATAATGTTGAAATAATAAAATATGTGAAAAAGGAAAGCGAATAAAATGATTAATATTTTATACTGTGGTAATGATAAAGTATTTGATGGAATGTTAACTACAACCCTTTCAATTTTAAAGAGAACCCAGACAAAGGAGCCTTTTCATTTTTATATTTATACAATGGATGTGTCTTATTTAAATCCAAAGTATAAGGCATTAAGTGATGAAATGGTTTCTTATCTAGACGAGGTTGTAAAGGGCTACAACAGTGAAAATCAAGTAACCTGTATTGATGTTCTTGATTATTATAAGATGGAGTTTGCAGGCTCACCTAATGAGGGATGCTATTGCTCTCCTTATACCCTTATAAGGCTTTTTGCGGACGAAATTCCAGGAATGCCGGATAAGCTTTTATATCTTGATGTAGATGTAATGCTAAATAAGGATATTACTCTTTTGTACGATATTGATGTAACAGATTATGAATATGCAGCTGCAAGAGATCATTATGGCAAGTATTTAATTCAACCAAATTATATTAATGCGGGAGTATTGCTATTTAACCTTAAAAGAATGAAGGAAACGGGTATATTAATAAAAGCAAGAAATTTAATTTGTACAAAAAAACTCGTTTTTGCTGATCAAAGTGCTTTAATTAGAAGTACAACGAAAAAGAAAATGCTACCACAAAGATTTAATGATCAAAAATTTTTACATGAGCATACAGTAGTTAGACATTTTTCAAAAAGATTGTTTTGGCTACCATACCCTCATACAGATAATATTAAGCAATGGCATATTGAAAAAGTTCATAAAGTGTTTAAATATCATCAATTTGATGACATTTTAGAGGAATTTAAAGATTTAAAAAATAAATTTAATGAGAGGACAATAAAAAATGAAAAATAATATCATACCTATATTTTATGCATGTGATGACAATTTTGTTAAATACACAGTGATTAGTGCTAAGTCACTAATTGAAAATGCAAGCAAGGACTTTTTCTACAAAATTTATATATTACATACAACAGTAAGTAAGTCATTTATGGAGAAGGCTTATACCTTAAACCAAGAAAATGTTGAGATTGAATTTGTAAATGTTACGGAATATTTAGATTCTATTTCAGAAAAATTACCTATTCGTGACTATTATTCCAAAACAACCTATTATCGTTTATTTATAGCCGAAATGTTCCCACAATATGATAAGGCTATTTATATTGACAGTGATACAATTGTTCTAGGTGATATTTCTGAGGTTTATACTCAAGATATGGGTGATAACTATGTTGCGGCATGTAACGAGCAGGCAATGCTTCAGGTTGATACATATGGAAGATATGTTGAAGAGGTTGTTGGAGTTAGTAGGTATCAATATTTTAATGCGGGATTTATTATGATTAATACTGTTCAATTCCGTAAGCAGGAAATATTAAAGAAGTTTGTAGAGCTTCTTGGTGTTTATAACTTCGTAGTTACTCAGGATGAGGATTATTTAAATCTATTATGTAAGGATCATGTTCATTGGCTTGAAAACTCATGGAATACTGAGGTATTTGGTGAGGTTAAGTATAAGGATGAGGAGATAAATCTTTTACACTATATTATGTGGAGTAAGCCTTGGCACTTTAAGGATGCTAGATACAAGGAATATTTTTGGAAGTATGCAGAAATGACTTGCGTTTACGAAGAAGCTTTAGCTGATTTAGAGGCTTATACAGATGAGCAACGTCGTCAAGCATTTATCGGAGCTGAAAACTTGGAAAAATTAGCTCAGAAGGAAATTGAAAGACCTGATAATTATTTAAAGGTTCAAATGTCAAAAAAAATGCTAGCCGCTTAGAGGTATTAAAGAAAATCGACGAATATGAGCTTGAAGGATTATTTTACGAGGATGTTGAAAATGACCCTCCTAGTCGACCAATTAAAGTAGGAGAGGTTGATTTCTTAAGAAAACGTATTTCGAGTAAGATAAAGGCTCATTATGCATATAAAGCAGGAAGAAAGTTTTTAAATGAAATTCTTGATACAAAAAAAATGATTATTAAGGATATTATAGGCACAGAAAATCTAAAGGGACTTAAAACTGGAGCTGTAATGACCTGTAATCATTTTAATGCATTTGATTCTTTTGCAATTCAGGTTGCATATGAAGCATGTGTAGAGGATCCTAAAAAGAAAAAATTTTTTAGAGTTATTAGAGAAGGAAATTATACTAGCTTCCCAGGCTTTTATGGATTTTTAATGCGTAATTGCTACACATTACCACTAGGCAGTAGTCCTAAGGTTATGGCCGAATTATTAAAGGCTACAGATAAGCTTTTAAATGATGGTCATCTAGTTTTAGTATATCCAGAGCAAAGCATGTGGTGGAACTATCGTAAGCCTAAACCTCTTAAAAAAGGTGCTTTTCGCTTTGCAGTAAAAGCTAATGTTCCGATTGTACCTTGTTTTATAACAATGCAGGATAGTTTTATCAAGGATGATGATGGCTTTGCGGTACAGGAATATACCATTCATATTGAAAAGCCTATTTATCCTAAGGCTGATTTATCAAATGCAGATAATATGGAATATTTATTAAATGAAAACTATAGAGTATGGAAGGAAATCTATGAGAGGGCCTATCATACTAAGTTGCAATATACAACTCCATTTGAAGTTAAACCAGAAATGTAGACTGTTTAGTCTACTTTTTTTATAAAAAAAAGGGGCTGTGAAAAAACCTAGGTTTTAAGAAAAAACAAATTTAGGACTTTCACAGTCCTTTTTTTCGTATAAAAACAAAAAACGCTCGGGGAATCGAACCCGGAGACGTCT